>JBBRQR010000108.1:0-9079 GCA_038226115.1 Sphingomonadales bacterium
CCCGATGACACCCGCGACGAACTCGATCACCGGCACCGGCAGCCACGCCGACCCCGTCGCCGCCGCCATCTGCTCCTGCGCCAGCCACAGCAGCGGCATGATCGCCGAGTGGCGGCGCGCCTCGGGGTAGCGGGCGAGGATGACGGGAACTTGGCTCGCGCTGGCGGCGGTCCACGCGAAGTCGCTGAACGCGCGCGGGTACTGCGCTTCGCGGCGGGCGGCGTGGGTCGAGTTGTAGGTGCCGGTGGTCACTCGTCAATCTCGCCGCGCAAGTTACGCCTATGCATCGCCAGCGTATCGCGCCAACTGATTAAGCCAACCGTAAGCATCGCTAGAACGAAAACTGCCGCCGCTGCTTTCCAAGCCAGGTCGCTGTGGACGTAGCGGCGCATCAAAAGCGTCACCGCCAGCGTGACAGGCCCGAATAGAAGATAGAATCGATTTCTCACCGGTCCACCTCGCCAAACACGATATCGAGGCTGCCCAACACCGCGGGGGCATCCGCCAACATGTGCCCCTTGCACAGGAAATCCATCGCCTGCAGGTGCGAAAACCCCGTCGCGCGGATGTGGCAGCGGTACGGTTTGTTGGTGCCGTCGGCGACCATGAAGATGCCGAACTCGCCTTTGGGGCTTTCGGTCGCGACATAGACTTCGCCGGCCGGCACGTGGAAGCCTTCGGTGTAGAGCTTGAAATGGTGGATCAGCGCCTCCATCGACCGCTTCATCTCGCCGCGGCCCGGCGGCACGACCTTGCGGTCGAGGCTAGCGTGGCGACCCGCGGGCATCTGCGCGGCGGCCTGTTTGATGATGCGGATCGACTGGCGCATCTCGGCCATGCGGACCATGAAGCGGTCGTAGCAGTCGCCGTGGTGGCCGACGACGACGTCGAACTCCATCCGGTCGTAGACCTCATAGGGCTGGCTCCGGCGGAGGTCCCACGCGACGCCGCTCGCGCGCAGGCACGGCCCGCTGAACCCCCACGCGATCGCGTCGGCCTTCGAGATCACGCCGATGTCGACGTTGCGCTGCTTGAAGATGCGGTTGTCGGCGACAAGCCCCTGAAAATCGTCGAGGTGCTTCTCATACTGCGCCGCCCAGTCGGCGATGTCGCCGAGCAACCCGTCGGGCAACTCCTGATGAACCCCGCCGGGACGGAAATACGCGGCGTGGAAACGCGCGCCCGATACACGCTCGTAGAACCCCATCAGGATTTCGCGCTGCTCGAACAGCCACAACATCGGCGTCCCCGCGCCGACGTCCATCGCGTGGCTCGTCGTGTTGAGGATGTGGTTGAGGATGCGCGTGATCTCGGCGAACAGCACGCGGATATATTGCGCGCGTTCGGGCACCTCGATGCCGGCGAGCTTCTCGATGGCCAGCACATAGCTGTGCTCCATACACATCGGGCTGACGTAATCGAGGCGGTCCATGTACGGCAGCGCCTGCAGATACGTCTTCGCCTCGCACAGCTTTTCAGTGCCGCGATGGAGGAGACCGATGTGCGGGTCGCACCGCTCGATGATCTCGCCGTCCAATTCCATCACCAGCCGCAACACGCCGTGCGCGGCGGGGTGCTGCGGGCCGAAGTTGATCATGTAGTTGGCGGAATCGTTCGTCGTCGGGTCGCGGTCGAGCAGCGGCGTGATGGTTGCCGGTTGTGGCGCCCGCGCACGCGCAAGTTCGGCCCCGGTCATACGCGAGGTTGTCGCCTCGATTTCGGTATCGCTCATCGCTTGCTCAACCATTGGGCTTCGCCTTGCTGTCGTTGGTCGACAGCGCATCAGCGGTGGTGACGGGCGCGACCGCCTTTGTTGTGGCACGCATCGGTGGCGGCGGCGTGGTCGCCTTTTCGTCGCCCGGCAGGGTGTACTCGGTCCCCTCCCACGGCGACAGGAAGTCGAAATTGCGGAAGTCCTGTGCGAGTTGGACGGGTTCGTAGACGACGCGCTTATGCTCCTCGGAGTAACGCAGCTCGACATAGCCGGTCAGCGGGAAGTCCTTGCGGAACGGGTGCCCCTGAAAGCCATAGTCGGTCAGGATGCGTCGGAGGTCGGGGTTGCCGTCGAAACGAACGCCGTAACAGTCCCACACTTCGCGCTCGAACCAGCCGGCGACGGGGTAGACGCTCGTCAGCGATGGTACCGCCAGCACGTCGTCGGTGTGGAGCTTGATCCGGATGCGGCGGTTCTTCGTCAGCGACAGCAGATGGTAATTGACATCGAAACGGCAGACACGCGTTGGCCAGTCGGCCCCGCTCAGGTCCATCAACTGATCATATGCGAGGTCGGGATCGTCACGCAGCCCGGTGACGACATCGACGATCGCGTCGCGGACGATCAGCACCGTCGTCTCGCCGCAATGCTCGGTCACCCCGAGCACCGCCGAGCCGAACAGCGCTTCGATCCGCGCGGCGACGCCGTCGTCTGATTTGCTGAGCGGCCAGTGGCTCATCGGCGTGCCTGCTTGCGCCACCGCGCCAGCCAATAATCGCCGACGATCATCGTGACGGTTAGCATGACGACGCGAACGATGTCGCTGATTGGGTGCCTCGCCGTTACTCCGCCGTCGAGCCGCAACGCCGCGAGATAAACGACGATCACCGCGATGATGACAAAGACGACGATCTTCCAAACGGTCATCGGTCGAAGCTCCCCGTCCGGCGGATCTTCCGCTGGAGCGCGAGGATGCCGTACAGCAGCGCCTCAGCGGTTGGCGGGCAGCCGGGGACGTAAATGTCGACCGGCACGATCCGGTCGCAGCCGCGCACGACGCTATAGCTATAGTGGTAATAACCCCCGCCGTTGGCGCAACTACCCATCGAGATGACGTAACGCGGCTCGGGCATCTGGTCGTAGACGCGGCGCAGCGCCGGGGCCATCTTGTTGCACAGCGTCCCCGCGACGATCATCACGTCGGACTGGCGCGGGCTCGCGCGCGGGGCGAAGCCGAAGCGCTCGGCGTCGTATTTCGGCATCGACGTATGCATCATCTCGACTGCGCAGCACGCGAGGCCGAAGGTCATCCACCACATGCTGCCGGTGCGCGCCCACGTGAACAGGTCCTCGGTCGAAGTGACGAGGAAGCCCTTGTTCGACATCTCGGCATTGACGTCGGTCAAGAAACCGTCGCGCAGGCCTTCGGGAACGGTCAGCGCCGACACAGGGCTGTCACCGAGCACACGCGCCTGCTGCTCTTCGGTCATTCGGGGGGCGAGGTCGTTCGTCATTCCCAATCCAATGCGCCGGCTTTCCACGCATAAATGAGGCCGATCGCGAGTTCGGCAAGGAACTGCATCATTGCGCCCCACCCCGGCACCCCGGTCCAGTGTAGCGATACCGCCCACGGGAACAGATATGCCGCCTCCAGATCGAACACGATGAACAGGATCGACACGAGGTAGAAACGCACATCGAACTGCGCGCGGCTATCGCTGAACGCCGGGAAGCCGCTCTCATATTCGGACAGTTTGGCGGCGTCGGGCTTCGACGTGCCGGTCAGCTTCGACACCAGCACCGGCGCGCCGACAAAGATCAGCGAGAACGCGATGCCGACGCCAACAAACAGCAGGATCGGCAGATATTGATACGCGACATCGGGCATCGCAAGGGTGGCGGCGGGCATCGGAAGGCCTTTGCAGGTTCGGTCGCGGTTTAGGCCTAGGGGGCGGCGCGTGCAAGCATGGTGCGGTGCGGCATCGGAGCAGGCGGACGCCTACGCCTGTCTGCACCGATGCCTGGACGGGGATAACAAAGAGGAGCGCCGCTATTTAACTGCCGTGGCGACGATCCGGGATAGGCGGTTGTGGATACGGTCGTTGCCCGCAACGATTTCCGCCCGCTCGATCATCTTGTCACCGCCGCGAAAATCGCTGACGAAGCCGCCCGCCTCGCGCACGAGCAGAATCCCGGCGGCAACATCCCAATGCTGCAACCCGGCCTCCCAAAAACCATCGAAGCGCCCCGCCGCGACCCACGCCAGATCGAGCGCCGCCGCACCGAAGCGACGGATGCCGGCAACCTCAGGGATAATCTTGGTCGCAATATTTTCATATTGTTGCTGATTACCATGACCGTGAAAGGGGATGCCGGTGGCGATCAGGCTGTCGGTCATGTCGCGACGGCTCGATACGCGCAGTCGCCGATCCTGAAGCCATGCCCCCTGCCCCTTCTCGGCCCAGAAGCTTTCGTCGGTCAGCGGTTGATAAACCAACCCGGCGACCACCTCGCCGCGAATTTCGGCAGCGATCGAAATCGCGAAGTGCGGAATGCCGTGGAGGAAGTTGGTCGTCCCATCGAGCGGATCGACGATCCAGCGGTGGTCGGGGTCGTTCCCCGCCGTCACGCCACCTTCCTCGAGCAGCAGCCCCCAGTCGGGGCGGGCATGGGTCAGGATTTCGCAGATCGTGTCCTCGGCCTGCCGATCGGCATTCGACACGAAGTCCGCCGGACCTTTCTTCGACACCTGGAGCGCGTCGACCTCGTTGAAATCGCGACGCAGCCGCGGGGCGGCCTTGCGCGCGGCCTTGTCCATGACGGTGATGAGGGCGGAACGGATTGGCACTTATTCGGCCCGGCGGACATACTCGCGGGCATAGACGTCGACGACGATCTTCGTGCCGACGCCGATGAACGGGGGAACCATGACCCGAACGCCGTTTTCGAGGCGCGCGGGCTTATAGCTCGACGACGCCGTCTGCCCCTTCACGACGCCTTCGGTATCGGCGATCACCGCCTCGATATGGTCGGGCAACTGGACCGAAATCGCCTTGTCCTCATAGGTTTCCATCGTCACTTCCATGCCGTCGGTCAGGAACTCGGCCGCCTCTCCCAACAGGTCGCGCGGGAGCGACACCTGGTCATAAGTGACCTTGTCCATGAACGTCAGGTCGTCGCCCTCGGCAAACAGGAACTGAAAATCCTTGGTGTCGAGGCGAACCTTCTCGACCGTCTCGGCCGAGCGGAAGCGTTCGTTGGTCTTGCGTCCGTCGGTCAGGTTTTTCAGCTCGACCTGCATATACGCCCCGCCCTTGCCCGGCTGGGTGTGCTGGATCTTGACCGCGCGCCACAGCCCGCCCTGATATTCGAGGATGTTGCCGGGCCGGATTTCGACGGCGTTGATTTTCATGGGCTGCGCTTCACGATGAGTGGAAGGCGCGCTTCCTAGCGCAAGGTCGGCGGCGTGCCAACCATCACGCCAATACCGGGGCAAAGCTCGCCACGCCCGCCGCCGCGCCATCGGGATGCGCCCACACCGCGTTGACGACGCAGATAAAGTCGGCCCCGGCAGCGATCAGCGGCGGCGCATTGGCAGGCGTGATCCCGCCGATCGCGACGCACGGCAGCTGGCTGAGCGTCGTCCACCACGTCAGCAGCGGCGGTTCGGGGCGGAAATGGCTCGGCTTGGTCGTCGTTTCATAAAACGCACCGAACGCAACGTAATCCGCCCCCGCCTCGCCCGCCTCCATCGCGAGATGGCGGCTGTCGTGGCACGTCACGCCGATCTGGACGTCGCGGCCCAGCAGCGCCCGCGCCGCACGCACGTCGCCGTCGGACTGGCCGAGGTGGACACCGTCGGTGCCAAGTTCCTTCGCCAAGTCCATGCGATCGTTAAGGATGAAGGCAACGTCAAATTCTCGGCACACCGGCAGCAAGGCCTCGGCGGTGCGCCGAATATGATCGTCGTCGACGTCTTTCAACCGCAACTGGAACGCCGCGACCGGCCCCGCACCAAGCGCCGCGCGGAGCGTATCGGCAAAGCTCGCATCGATGTTCGGCGGCGAGCAGACGTACAATTGACACGCCGGACGCCGCTGCCGCTCGAAGCGCGTACCGAAGCCGGGGTCGAGGGGAATGGGGTCGTCGGCGGCTTCGATCACTCGGCCCCCTCGTAAATACCCATGATTTTGTCGAGCATCGCCAGCGCCTCGGCGCGGGGCCGCTGGAAGGTGTTGCGCCCGATGATCGAGCCGTTGCCGCCGCCGTCGCGGATATCGCGCGCGTCCTGATAGACCGCGTCGGCACCCTTTGCCGCGCCGCCCGAGAATACGACGATTCGCCGCCCGTTGAAGGATGCCTTGACGACGTGCGCGACGCGCTTGGCCTGCGTGCTCCAGTCGCCACCCTCATAGGCCTTTTTGGCGTCCTTTTGCTCGATGTGATCGGTCGGCAGCTTGACCTTGATGATGTGCGCCCCAGCGAGTGCCGCCATGTGCGCAGCATAGGCACCGACATCGAGCGCGAGTTCGCCATCCTTGCTGATCGTTCCGCCGCGCGGGTACGACCAGATCACGGTGGCGATTCCGACCGACTTGGCTTCGGCGCTCAACTGCTGAATTTCTTCCATCAGCTCGAAGATATCGTCGGAGCCGGGATAGATGGTGAAGCCGATCGCGGCGCAACCGAGCCGTAGCGCGTCGTCGACGGTGCCGGTCACCGCCTGATTGATGCTCGTCGACCAGCTGTTCGACGAATTGACCTTGAGGATCGTCGGGATCTGCCCGGCGAACGTCCCCGCCCCCGCCTCGATCATCCCGAGCGGCGCGGCATAGGCGCTAAGGCCCGCGTCGATCGCGAGCTGGAAGTGGTAATGCGGATCATAGGCGTCGGGGTTCGGCGCGAAGCTGCGCGCCGGGCCATGCTCGAACCCCTGATCGACCGGCAGGATGACGAGCTTGCCCGTCCCGCCGAGACGCCCCTGCATCAGAATGCGCGCGAGGTTCGCCTTGGTCCCCGGATTGTCGGATTCGTAATTGGCGAGAATGGCGCGGACGGTGGGGGTCATGGCTATGCTCTCATGGGTTCAGACTATGCTGCGATAGCGATCGAGTCGGTATCGGGCAACGCATGCGTTACAGATCGAGCCACCGCCGCAGCATCACATCGACCTGCTCGAGCGTCGGATCGTCGACTCGCCCGATCACCGCGCCGATCCGTTCGACGGGATGGGTAAAAATCCAGTCGACCTCGATCTCGCTCGGCGTCCGCAACCCGTTATCCGGCGTTGGCGCGACGAACGGGCGCTGACCAATCGCGCCGCGCAGGCGCGATGTCAGCGGACAGACCGTCGCCTTGGCGGGCGCGTCCAACGCCGCGTTGCGCTGCACGACGACGCATGGCCGTGCCTTGCCCGCCGCCGACCCTGCTTCGCGGACGACGACAATATCGCCGCGTTTCAAACCGGCGGCCCGTTTGGACCCCAGTCATAACCCCCATCCTCGGCATCGAGCATGCGCAACCACGCATCGGTCGCATCGCCGCTGGCCTGTTCCACGACACGGCACCGCTCGTCGGCATCGAGGCAGGTGGCAGCGCGGATCTTGTCGTCGATCGCGTCGCGGTTCAGCCGCTCGCGGATCCAGTCGCGAGCGACGACGCTCTTGGGCCGACCGGTCTCCCGCGCGACGCGCTGGAGCTGCGCCTCATCGTCCGCCGATAGTCTGATCCCAAGCAACGCGAGCTCCGTTTAACATGTTATACAGAATGCAACGAGTGACCCGGCAAGTCAATATCGGACGATAATCAGGTCCGTTCGAGCGCGACCACCCCCGGCAGCGCCTTTCCTTCCATCCATTCGAGGAACGCGCCGCCGGCGTTCGAGACGAAGGTAAAGCCGTCGGCGACGCGAGCGTGGTTGAGCGCGGCGACAGTATCGCCGCCGCCGGCGACCGATACCAGCCCTTCCGCCGTCAACGCGGCGGCGATCTGCGCGAGTGCGACCGTCGCGCGGTCGAAGGGTTCGATCTCGAATGCACCGAGCGGACCGTTCCACACCAGCGTCCGGCACGTCTTGAGGACGTCGCCGAGCATCTCGACCGCCGACGCGCCGAGATCGAGGACCATGTCATCGGGTGCGATGTCGTGGACGTTGACGGTGCGGTGCGCGGCACCCGCCTTGAACTCCTTGGCGACGACGACGTCATACGGCAGATGGACGGTGCAGTTCGCCGCTTCGGCGCGGGCCAAAACGTCGAGTGCGACGGCAGCCAGGTCGTGCTCGCACAATGACTTGCCGACGTTGATTCCTTTGGCGGCGAGGAAGGTGTTGGCCATCGCGCCGCCGATGATGAGGTGGTCGACCTTCGTCACGAGGTGGATGAGAACATCGAGCTTCGACGACACTTTGGCCCCGCCGACGACCGCTGCGACAGGATGAACCGGGGTGCCGAGCGCCTGGTCGAGCGCGCCGAGTTCGGTCGCCATCGCACGCCCGGCGAAGGCCGGCAGAACATGCGCGAGCCCCTCGGTCGAGGCGTGGGCGCGGTGCGCGGCGGAAAAAGCGTCGTTGACATAGAGGTCGCCAAGCGCGGCGAGGGCCGTGACGAAGGCGGGGTCGTTCGCCTCCTCGCCGGGGTGAAAGCGGGTATTTTCGAGGACGATGATGCTGCCGTTGCCGTGCGCCGCGACCGCCTCGGCGGCGCACGGCCCGATGCAGTCGGTGGCGAACGCGACCGGGCGACCGAGCACGTCGGCGAGTGCGGCGGCGACGGGGCGAAGCGACAAAGCGGCGTCGACCCCCTTCGGTCGTCCGAAATGCGACAGGACGATGACCTTCGCACCAGCGTCGGCGAGACCGGCAATCGTCGGCACCGTTGCGGCGAGACGCGACACGTCACCGACGTGCGCGCCGTCCATCGGCACGTTGAGGTCGGCGCGAACGAGGATCCGCCGCCCGCGAACATCGCCGATGTCGTCGAGCGTGCGGAACATCAAAGGCGCGCCATCAGCATCGCGGTGTCGACCATCCGGTTCGAAAAGCCCCATTCATTGTCGTACCAGCTGACGACGCGGACGAGTTTGTGATCGAGCACCGTCGTTTCGAGGCTGTCGATCGTCGATGACGCCGGGTCGCCGTTGTAATCACGGCTGACCAACGGCTCATCGCTGAAGTTAAGAATTCCGCGCAAGTCGCTGGTTTCGGATGCAGCCTTCAACGCGCCATTGACTTCCTCGATCGTCGTGTCGCGCGACGGGGTGAAGGTAAAATCGATCAGGCTGACGTTTGGCGTCGGCACCCGGATCGAGATGCCGTCGAGCTTACCCTTGAGCTCGGGGATTACCTCGCCGACGGTCTTCGCCGCG
>JBBRQR010000109.1:0-9074 GCA_038226115.1 Sphingomonadales bacterium
CGCCACCACCTGACGGCGACCGGCTTCGTCAACGAGGTCAACCTCGAAGGCCCCGACCGTCCGGCGCGGGTGGCGCTGCTGACGGCGTGGCTCGATGCCGGGATGGACCTCGGCAATCACACCTACAGCCATTTGTCGCTGACCAACGTCCCGGTCGCCGATTACATCGCCGATACCGCCGACGGCGAGGCGGTGACCAAGGCGCTGCTCGTCGAGCGCGGGCAGACGCTGCGCTGGTTCCGACACCCCTATCTCGAAACCGGGCCGACCCTCGCCGTTCGTCAGACGTTCGACGGTTGGTTGGGGAGCCACGGCTACCGCGTGGCCCCGGTGACGCTCGAGAACAGCGACTATCTGTTCGCCGACCTGTACGATGTCGCGCTGAGGGTGGGTGACCGGCGGCGGGCGAAGGCTATCCGGCTGGAATACATCGCCTTTTCGGCTGCATCCGTGCCGTGGTATCGTTCCGCCGCGCTCGCCTTGTTCGGTCGCCGTCCGGCGCTGGTCTGGCTGCTGCACGCCAGCAAGCTCAACGCCGACAGTCTCGCCTCACTATCGAAAATCATTCAAAAACAAGGACTTAAGCCAGTCTCGCTCGACGTTGCGATGGCCGATCCGGCCTACCTTATGCCCGACGACTATATCGGACCAAACGGCATCGAGTGGCTCGAACGCTGGTCGCTGACCCTCCACCGCGACCTGCCATGGGCAACGATGCCGAAGCCACCGAAAGACGTCGCTGCCGAGAGCGCCGCGCTCGACGACGAACCTGCCGCCCACGGGACGCCGTAGCTAACGGCCACCTTAACGTACCGCATCGTCGTAGAAGCGCGCGAGGTCGGCCTTCATGCTGTGGAGCGCCTCGGTGTTGAGATAGACCATGTGTCCCGACGGGTAATAAGCAAAGCGCAGGTTCGGACGCAGCGACTTGTCGATTTGAAGGTGGGCGAGGTCGTATTCGGTGCCGAAAAACGGCGTCGCCATGTCGTATAAACCATTGAGCGAATACACCATCAGGTGCGGATTCTGCCGCATCGCCGCTGACAGGTCGAGCGCGGTGTCGGCGACTGCCTGGACCGCACCGCCGCCGCGCGCACCCGGCGCACGGTGCGAAAAATCCCACTTCAGCGCAGGCGAATAATAGGTCGGGCGATACGCCATCGCGCTGGTGAAGCCGAGGTCGTGGATGAGATAGTGGTGGAAACTGCCGACGAACGCGCCGGTGATGCCAGTGTCGGACGGATCGAATTCGGGGGATTCAGCAGCCGCATCGACGTCGATGCCGGTGAAGCGGCTGTCGTAGCGCCCGATTGTTCGGCGCTGGTCGCGGAGCAATTCCTTGCGGAAGCGCCCGAGATCGACGCGGAGGTCGGAGTCGAGGATGAACTTCGCCGACAGGCCGGTGAACCCGGCCATCTGCGTGGCAATCTGTGTGCGCTCGGCGTCGAGCAGGTCCTGCCCCTGCGCCAACGCCTGCGCCATCGGCCCGCGGGCGAAGATCCGTGCCGCGTTGAGAAATGCTGGGAGGTCGGCGGGGGCGGCGACTCGGTGATGGTAGACGGCGGTCGCGGCGTAACTCGGCAGATAATTGATCAGGTCCTGATCGAGCCCCGGCGCACGGCGCCCGTAGTTCATGATCGACGACAGCAGGACGACGCCGTTCAACTGCACCCCGTCCTGCGCCAGCCGGTACGACAGCCCGCCCGAGCGCAGCGTGCCATAGCTCTCGCCAAGCAAGAACTTCGGCGCATTCCAGCGGTCGTTGATCGTCAGCCAGCGTTCGATGCCGCGCGCAAAGGCGTCGATGTCGGCGTCGGTCCCCCACAGCGCCTGCAGCTTGGTGTCGCCCAAGGGCCGCGAGAAGCCCGCGCCGACAGCATCGATGAAAACGAGGTCGGACTTGTCGAGCAGGCTGTCGGGGTTGTTCACGAGATTAAACGGTGGCCCTGCCGTCGCCGCCGGGCTGTCGGTCCGAACCCGCACCGGGCCGACCGACCCCATGTGGAGCCACAGCGTCGAGCTGCCGGGGCCGCCATTGTACAGGAACGTGACCGGACGCCCCGGATCGCCGGTGGTGTACGCGACATAGAACATGCTCGCGGTCGGCTTGCCGTCGTCGTCGCGCACGGTGACGGTTCCGGCGGTCGCGGTGTACGCGAGGGCGCGTCCGCCGATTGTCGCCGAATGACGGCTGGCGACACGAAGTTCGCGGATCGGCGCGGTGGCGATGTCGCTGTCGCCGAGCTTGTTTTCACGGGCACGCGCGGCGCGGGCATCGCCGCCGGGCTGGGTGTTCGTCGCATCGCCGCGACCGGGTTCGTCGGCATCGCCCGTTGCAACCGCCATCGCCGGATGGCGCGGAGCCCGACTCTCGGCCCCGGCTGCTGTTTCGGCGCGCGCCGGGCTTTCCTGCGCGGCGGCTTGTTGCGTCGTCGGCACGACGAGAATCAGCGCAAGCACGGCGGCGGCGAGGCGAATCGGCATCCTTCCGGATTTGGCCGACGGCGGGCGCTGCGACTCGCGTAACTTCACATTCTTCACACCGCGCCCTCCTTGGCGACAGGGGACGTAGCGGCGTCCGCACTCTCTCTCGGCGACATCGTGGGGGTGAAAAGGCGGTCGTTCGTCATAGGCGGCAGGCTAGGCGATATTGCCGTGTGTAGGACAGCCATTTCTCGCGCTCGCCGAGGTCAGACGGCACTCATCGCGGCCGGTGGCGGATACAGGCGCAGGCGGCGGACCATGCGCGTGTCGCCGTCGATCACCTCGAAGCGCCACCCCGACGGATGCTCGACGATCTCGCCGACGGCGGGCACCCGCCCGGCGAGCATGAAGACCATGCCGCCGAGCGTGTCGACCTCGCCGCCGATCTCCTCGCTGGCGAAGTCGTGGCCCGTCGTTTCGGCGAGTTCGGTCAGGTCGAGGCGGGCGTCGGCTTCGTACAGGTCGTCGCCGATCGCCTGAAGCAGCTTCGCCTCGTCCTCATCGTGCTCGTCCTCGATGTCGCCGACGATCTGTTCGACAAGGTCCTCGATCGTAACGAGGCCGTCGGTCCCGCCGAACTCGTCGACGACGATTGCCATATGCGTTCGCCCCGACCGCATCCGCGCGAGCAGATCGAGGACGCGCATCGACGACGGGACGTAGAGGACCGTGCGGAGGAGCGCGCGGACGTCGATACCTTCGAACGGCTTGCTCGACACCGCGTCGTCGAACGTCGTCGCGATGCGCGCATAAACGTCTTTCATATGGACCATGCCGATGACGGTATCGAGGTTATCTTCGAACACCGGCAGGCGGCTGTGGCCCGCCTCGCGGAACAGCGCGACCAAGTCGGCGAAACTGTCGTCGACGTCGAAGGCGATGATGTCGGCGCGCGGGACGGCGGCGTCATCGACCAGGCGCTCGCCGAAGTGGAGGAGGTTCTTGAGCATGGTGCGCTCGACCACCGACAGGTCGTCGCGGTCGGTCGGTTCGCCGTGAACCTCGTCGATCGCTTCCTCAAGGCTTTCGCGCAGAGTCGGCTCGACCCCCGCGCCGCCGACCATCAGTTTCAGACTTCGCCACAGTCGCGCGGCGAAGTCGGTGCTAGGGTAGGGGTCGGCCATGGCCCTTAATCGCGCTCCGCGTACGGATCGGCAAGCCCGAGCGTTGCGAGCGCGGCAGTTTCCAACCCCTCCATGTGCGCCGCGGCGGTGTCGTCACCGTGATCGAGGCCGAGCAAGTGGAGCATTCCGTGCGCGATCAGATGGCGGGCATGGTCGGCAAGCGCGATGCCCTTGGCGCTCGCCTCGGCGGCACAGGTTTCGTGTGCGAGGATGATGTCACCGAGGAGCACCTCGCCGTCATCGCTGTTGGCCAGACCGTCGAGCAGGTCGGGGGCGACCATCGGGAACGACAAGACGTTGGTCGGCTTATCCTGATGCCGGTACTGCACGTTCAACGTCCGCACGTCGGCGTCATCGCTCAGCCGGACGGCGACCTCGACGGCAAAGCTGGCGTGGTCGAGATGCGCGTGGGTCGATTGCGCGAGCGCGGCGGCGCACGCGGCGGTGGCGAGAGCAGGCCAGTCGGTCGCCGCGCCCCAGTCACCGGCGGCGATGTCGGTGTCGACGGTCAGCATCGCCTGTCAACCATCCTGTGGCGGGCCCTCGTACGCCTCGACGATCGCGCCGACGATCGGGTGGCGGACGACTTCGCGGCTGCTGAAACGGAGCGTCGCGATGCCGGGGATGCCGTCCAATTTGCGCACCGCGTCGGCGAGCCCGGACGATGCCGGATTGGGCAGGTCGACTTGGTTCGGATCGCCGCAGACGACCATTCGCGATCCCTGGCCGAAGCGTGTCAGGAACATCTTCATCTGAAGCGGCGTCGTGTTCTGCGCCTCGTCGAGGATGACGAAGGCGTTCGCCAGCGTCCGCCCGCGCATGAACGCGAGGGGAGCGATCTCGATCTCGCCCGAGCTCAGCCGCCGC
This sequence comes from Sphingomonadales bacterium, assembly GCA_038226115.1. Classification (GTDB taxonomy): domain Bacteria; phylum Pseudomonadota; class Alphaproteobacteria; order Sphingomonadales; family Sphingomonadaceae; genus Polymorphobacter_B. The sequence continues at coordinate 4,476 of JBBRQR010000109.1, forward strand.
TCGACCTGCTCGGTCGGCAGCATGTCGTAGAGCGCGTCGTAGAGCGGGCGGAGGTACGGATCGACTTTGTCCTTCATATCACCGGGGAGGAAGCCGAGGCGCTCGCCCGCCTCGACCGCAGGGCGCGACAGGATCAGCCGGTCGACCGATCCGGCGACGAGCTGGCTGACTGCTTGGGCAACGGCGAGGTAGGTCTTGCCCGTTCCCGCCGGCCCGAGTGCGAAGATAATGTCATCGCGGCCCAATGCCTCGATGTAGCGGACCTGCGTCGGCGAGCGCGGGACGATGGTCTTGCGCCGGGTGCGGATGACGACCGCCGGATTGGGCGATCCGTCGTCGGCGAGCGTCAGTCCGGCGAGCGTCGGCTCGGCGCTCATCAGCACGGCGGCCTCCATGTCGCCGACATCGACGCGGTGTCCCTGCGTCAGCCGGTTGTACAGTGTGATGAGGATGTCACGAGCGCGGGCGGCGCTGTCGGCCTCGCCCTCGATCGACACCTTGTTGCCGCGCGCCGCGATGTACACGCCGAGCCGGTTCTCGAGGATGATCAGGTTCTGGTCGTACTGGCCAAACAGCGGCCCGAGCAGCTGCGGGCGGTCGTATTCGAGCTCGAGGCGAACGCGGTCGCCACCGATCGGCGGAATCGGCGGCGGGCGGCCGCCCGGGCGGGAGCGCGACGACGGGCGCGGCGCCGACTTTTTCGGCACTAGGCGGCGGCCAGCAGGGCTGTGTTCACGAGTGCTCCTTCGAGGCTGTTGGGCTGGGCATCGATCAGATCGACAGTGATCATATCGCCGATTTTGGCGGCTGGCGAGGCGACGAATACCGATTGCAGCCACGGCGATTTGCCGATGAGCTGACCGGGACGGCGACCGGCGCGGTCGAGCAGGATGTCGCACCGCTTGCCGACGCTGGCGCGGTTGAACGCCAGCGCGGTTGCGCCGATCGCGGCCTGAAGTTCAGCGAGGCGCTCGTCCTTGACCGCCTCCGCGACCTGGTTCGTCATGCCCGCCGCCGGAGTGCCTGGGCGGGGCGAGTATTTGAAGCTGTAGGCGGCGGCGTAACCGACTTCGGCAACGATGCTCAGCGTCGCGGCAAAGTCGGCGTCGGTCTCGCCGGGGAAGCCGACGATGAAGTCGCCCGACAATGCGATGTCGGGGCGGGCGGCGCGCAACCGGTCGAGGGTGCGTAGGTACGACGCGCGGGTATGCGCGCGGTTCATCGCCCGCAGCAGCGGGTCCGATCCCGACTGCACCGGCAGGTGGAGATACGGCATCAGCGCGGGCACATCTGCATGGGCGGCGATCAGGTCGTCGCTCATGTCGCGCGGGTGCGAGGTCATGTAACGGAGCCGCGCGACGCCGGGGATCGCGGCGATCTGCCGTATAAGCCCCGCGAGCGTCACCTCGCCGTCATGGTACGCGTTGACGTTCTGGCCGAGCAGCGTCAGCTCCTTCGCGCCTGCCGCGACGAGCGCGCGCGCCTCCGCGACCAACGCCTCGGCGGGGCGCGAGACCTCGGCCCCGCGCGTGTACGGCACGACGCAGAAGGTGCAGAACTTGTCGCAGCCCTCCTGCACCGTCAGGAACGCGCTCGCGCCGACGATGCTGCGGCGTGGTGGCAGGGCGTCGAACTTCGACGCGAGCGGCATGTCGGTGTCGACCGCCGCCCTGGCCCCGCTCGCGAGCAGCGCGGGCAGGCGGTGATACGCGTTCGGCCCGACGACGACGGCGACGGCGGGGGCGCGGCGGACGATCTCCGCGCCTTCGGCCTGCGCGACGCACCCGGCGATGACGATGCGCGGAGCGGCGGCGCGCGCGCGGAGGCGGCCGATGTCGCTATAGACCTTTTCGGCCGCCTTCTCGCGGATGTGGCAGGTGTTGAGGACGACGACATCGGCCGATTCGATCGGCGCAGCGGCATAGCCGTCGGCCTCCAGCAACTCGCCGATACGCTCGGAGTCGTAGACGTTCATCTGGCAGCCGAAGGTCTTGACGTGATAGGTTGCGGTCATCGGTCTACCGTATCGCAGGCGGCTGCCCGCGTCACGCTTTGCGAAGGCGCGCGACGAAGAAGCCATCGACGCCGCCGGCGACTGCGAGCATCCCCGGCACGATGCGGACGACGCCGTCGGTCGGCGTGATCCCGGCGGGGAGTTCGGCGGCGGTGATCGGGTCGAGCCGCATGTCGCGGTGGCGGGCCAAGGCCCCGGCCAGCTGCTCCTCGCCTTCGGCGCGTTCGAGGCTGCACGTCGAGAAGACGAGGGTGCCGCCGGGCGCGAGCCAGTCGACGGCGCGGTCGATCAGCGTCGCCTGGATCTTGAGCAACGGCGCGAGGTCGCGGTCGCCCTTGAGGTGGAGGACGTCGGGGTGGCGGCGGAAGACCCCGCTCGCCGAACACGGCGCGTCGAGCAGGATGCGGTCGAACCGCGCGGGCGGCGACCAGACGAGCGCGTCGACCGCGACGATCTCGGCGGCCAGTCGCGTGCGGGCGAGGTTGTCGCGGAGGCGGTCGAGGCGCGCGTCGCTGCTGTCGAGTGCGGTGACGCTCGCGCCCATCGCGGCGAGCTGAAGCGTCTTGCCGCCGGGGGCGGCGCACAGGTCTAGCGTCGTTATGCCGGGTTCGACGCGCAACAGACGCGCGGGGACGCTAGCGGCGAGGTCCTGCACCCACCACGCGCCGTCATCGAAGCCGGGGAGGTCGGGGATCGACGCGCGGCCCAGGCGGACGTGGCCGGGGGCGAGCGACACACCGCCCAGCGCTTCGACCCAGTGCGCCGTCTCGCCCGGATCGCGCAGCGTCAGGTCGATCGGCGGTTCGTGGCCGAACGCCGCTGCTGCGGCGTCGGCGACGACGTCGCCCCACGCCGCGCGCCAGCGGGTGGCGTATGGTTCGGGGAGCGTCGGCGCGTCGGGGAGGGTGGCTTGTTCGCGGAGGAGGCGCGACAGGACGGCGTGGGTCAGGCGGCGCGGCCCGCCTTCGGTCAGTGCGAGGGTCGTCGCGATGACGGCGTGCGGCGGGGTGCCGAGCAGGAGGTGCCCCGCGAGCCCGATCCGCAGCGCCATTCGTGCGCGGGCGTCGGCGGGCAGGGGGCGCTGCGTCGCCGAGTCGATCAGCGCGTCGAGGTCGATGAGCCAGCGCAGCACGCCACTCGCGAGGTTCCGCGCGAGCGCGCGGTCGTCGGCGCGGTCGACCCCGTGGAAGGCGTTGGCGAGCGCGCCGTCGAGCGGCTTGCCCTGCGCGAGGACGGCGGTGAGCAGGCGCAGCGCGGCGCGGCGGGCGGGGGTGCCGGGAGGGTCGGCGGGGGTCAGAGCGGGAGCCGTGTCATCGCGCCCACCTAGCGCGGCGGCGGTGCGCGGTCATCCGGTTTGTGACACGAAGTTTACGCCCACGACGAAGAAACTAAATCCTCTCGCGGCGGAGCGAGCGGTGGAGCAGGCGGCGTCCACCACCCGCAAATTGTCGTTCCCGCTTTCGCTGGGATGATGGCTGGGGGTGCGGAGCCACCGCCGTCCCCGCCACGCTTAGAATGGCCAGATGTGGAAAATGGCCAGCAGGATGATGATCGGCACCGGCACGCCGACCGCCCACAGAATGCAACCTTTGCCCATCGTTTGTCTCCGTGTTTTGCTTACACGGGTGAAACGACGATTGTGTTGCCCGGTTCCTTAGGCGGCGACGGGGGCCGGGGCGAACAACTTGCGCAGGTCGCTCTTGACGATCTTGCCGTTGGCGTTGCGCGGCAGCGGGCCGTCCCAGAAACGAACCTCGACCGGCACCTTGAACGCCGCCAGCCGTGCGGCGACGACGGCGCGAAGTTCGTCGGCGGTCGCATGGGTGCCGGGCTTAAGTGTGACGATCGCGGCGGGTTCTTCGCCGAGGCTGTGGTGCGGGCGGGCGACGATCGCGGCATCCATGACGGCGGGGTGTTCGTACAGCGCGTTCTCGACCTCGACGCAGTAGATGTTCTCGCCGCCGCGGATCAGCATGTCCTGGGCGCGGTCGATGATGAAGACGAAGCCCTCGTCGTCGACGCTCGCGAGGTCGCCGGTGCGGACCCAGCCGTCGACGAAGGTTTCGGCGGTCGGTCCGGGCTTGCGCCAATATTCCTTGACGACGTTCGGGCCGAATCCCCACAATTCGCCGACAGTTCCGGCGGGGACGATATTACCCTCGGGGTCGGTCACCTTGACGTCGCACACCGGCACCGGCGGTCCCGCGCTGTCGGGGCGGTTGGCATAATCCTCGGCCATGTGATGGGTGAAGGTCGCGCTGGTTTCGGTCATGCCCCAGCCGTTGCCAGCGGTCGCGCCCTTGAACTGCGTCGTGATCTGGCGAACGAGTTCGGGGGCCGACGGCGCGCCGCCATAAGCGACGCTTTCGAGGCTCGACAGGTCGTATTTGTGCCGGTTCGGGTGTTCGAGGATCTGCCACGCGATCGTCGGGACGCCGCCGCACCCGGTCAGCCGCTCGCGCTCGATCAGCGCCATCGCTTGTTCGGCATCCCATTTGCGCATCATCACCAGCTTCGCTCCGGCAAACAGCGAAGGCGACAAGACGGCGTGGCAGCCGGTGGCGTGGAAGAACGGGACCGACAGC
>JBBRQR010000110.1:0-9040 GCA_038226115.1 Sphingomonadales bacterium
CCCGGCGGCCCCCACAGAACGAGTGACGCGAGCCGCCCCGCCGCAACCATCCGCCCAATCGCGCCGTCCGGGCCAGTCAGATGCTCCTGTCCGACAACGTCGCCGAGGCTGCGCGGGCGCAGTCGTTCGGCAAGCGGGGTGGACCCGGCAAGCGAAGCGACGGGGGGCGGATCGGCAGCGAACAGATCGGTCATCGCCACTGACTCAAGAGCGACGACCGAAAAATGCAATCGCGATTGGCGCGCGTGCGAGTCAGCGGGGTAAGCGTCGGTCGGATCGCAATGTCGAACGGGCAATAAAAGGCCGCGACGCCTGACGGCATCGCGGCCTTTTCTCGTTCGATCTCAGGCGGCGACGGTCGCGCTGCGCCGCCGAACGGCACCGCCGACGAGGCCGAAGCCAACGATCATCAGCGCCCAGCTGGCGGGTTCGGGGACGGTCGTGTCGTTCAGTGTGACATTGTCGAAATCGCCCTGACCGCCGGGGCTGGCGAGGGTGATCGTGATCGCGCCACCGGCATCGGCGACGGTTGCGGTGTAGCTGGCGGTGAAGGTCGACCAGCTGCCGGGCACCGGCACGAGGCCGATTGCAAATGCGTTGCCGCTGCCCACCGAAAGCTGGATCGAGCCGGGGTTACCGAGATCGTGGCGCACGCCGAAGTCGGTTGTCAGGACATAGGTATGCCCGGCGATCGCAGTCGCGCCGAGCGTCTGGGCAATCGATCCGCCGTTCAGATAAGCGACCGTCACCCCATCGGGGACGTAGTCGAAATAGGCAAAGTTGCCCGACGCCGAACCCGGTCGGAACTGGCCGAAAGCTGCGCCGCTGGACTCGGTCCATCCCGGTACCGTCGTGGTCGAGAACGCGCATCCGGTGCCGCAGCCGTTGGGCAAACCGCCGGCGGGCAGCGTCTCGAACGAGGCATTGACCACGGTGAGTGCGGCGGCCGGTGCGGCTGTCGCGACAATAAGTCCGGCAGCAACAATGGCGATCGAGCGTGCAATCATGAAAGTTACTCCCCAAAGATAGAGTGTGCGGAGCAAGTTTCGTGCCACAGCACTAAGCGATTGATTAGTTACGCCGTGCCGGTTCGACGTCATGCACAGTTGTAAAGAATTCCGACACTTTCGTCGGTGCAGACCCGACACGTAACGACCGCGCGGTTAAGGCGCGGTCGTTGTTCAGGTGTAGGCTGTTGAAGCTGAAGCAGCGGCGGTTGCGTTCGCGGCAACGACACATGTCTTCAAGCGGCTGCGGTGATCCGTAACCGACGGCGCGCATTGACGCCGACGAGGCCGAAGCCGACGATCATCAGCGCCCAGCTGGCGGGCTCGGGGACGGCAGCGATGGCTGGGCCGGTCACCGAGACGTTGTCGATAACCACGTCCTGGCCGTTGGTCGGGTTGGTTGCAACATCGCTGAAGCGGACGATCGTCCCGGACGACAGTGCGTTGAACGTGGCGCTGTAAAGCGTTGGCGACGACGACGTGGTGAATACCGTCGTGCTCGAAATAACGGCGAAGCTGGTCGAATCGACAATCTCGGCGAGAAGCGACTGGTTGCCACCGCTGGTCACGCCGTAGTTGAACGAGAAATTATACGCCTGACCCGCGCTCGTCGTGATCGTCTGCGAAAGAACACCGTTCGGCGTCGTGTTGCCGCCGTTGAAGTCTAGGGCGTAGCTGCCGTAGGCCGGGTCAGAAATGCCGAAGAACGGCGTCGGCGCGACCCCAAGATTTCCGGTCGCTGTCCAACCCGCGATATTGCCCGTCTCGAAGTTGCCGTTGGCAATGAACTCGACGGCGCAGACCGGTGTCGCCACGGCGATGGCGGCGGCGACAGCTAGAAATTTAATCATGGCAACATCCCTAAATCGACACGACAAGTGCGGTGTAGGCACGGCTATGCAATAACTAAGCCAGTTATCTAAAATAGTGATTTATTGAGAGAGGTGGATATCGGCATGCATCAGCTTGTAAAGAATCCCGACACTTTTGTCGGGAGATCCGGTCATGCGACGACCGCGCGGTGACGCGCGGTCGTCGGTTGATCTTACGCCTCGGCGGGCGCTTCCGCTGGCGCATCCGCCATCTCGGTCGGAATCGTGCCAGGCTCGGCGTTCGGGTCGAACGCTTCGGTGAAGCCGGCGTTGTCGCGTTCGAACATGTCGGCGGTGACGTCGACGCCCTTTGCCTGCAGTTCGGCTTCTTCGGGCGAGCGGGCGATGTTGACCTTGACCGTCACGCTGACCTCGGGGTGGAGGGCGATGCGAACATCATAGACGCCAAGCGACTTGATCGGCTTGTCGAGGACGATCTGGTTCTTGGTCACCTTCGCGCCGTCGGCGACGAGGGCTTCGGCCAGATCGCGCGTCGCGACCGAGCCATACAGCGCACCGGCGTTCGACGCCTGACGGATCAGGATGATCGACTTGCCGTCGATCCCCTTGGCGTCTTCCATCGCGACGTCGCGGCGACCGGCGTTATCGGCTTCGATCGTCGCGCGGTTCGCCTCGAAACGCTTTTTATTCGCTTCAGACGCGCGCAGCGCCTTGGCGCGGGGCAGGAGGAAATTGCGCGCAAAGCCGGGCTTCACATTGACGACATCGCCGATGTTGCCGAGTTTCTCGACGCGCTCGAGCAGGATCACATCCATGTTGTCGGTCCTACTTTACGAGGTACGGCAGCAAGCCGATGTGGCGGGCGCGCTTGATCGCCTGCGCCAGCTCGCGCTGCTTTTTGCCGCTGACGGCGGTGATGCGGCTCGGCACGATTTTGCCGCGCTCCGAGACGAAGCCCTGGAGCAGGCGCACGTCCTTATAATCGATGACAGGTGCGCTCGGCCCCGAAAACGGGCATGATTTGCGACGACGGAAAAAGGGACGACCCATGGTGTGTTTCCTCCCTTAAGCCGTGCGCGGGCGCGGTGCGCCGGCACCACGATCACCGCCGAAGCCGCCGCCGCCAAAGCCACCGCCGCCACTACGCTCACGGTCGCCGAAGCCGCCGCCGCGCGGACGGTCGCCACGGTCGGGCCGGTCGCCGCGCGGACGATCGCCGTCGCGGCCTTCGCGGCCACCTTCGCGGCCTTCACGTTCGCGGCTTTCGTTGCGGCGCATCATTGCCGACGGGCCTTCTTCCATCGCGTCGACGCGAACAGTCATAAAGCGGAGGATGTCTTCCGACAGGCCGACCTGACGCTCGAGTTCGGCAATCGCTGCGGCAGGCGCGTCGATGTTGAACATGACGTAGTGCGCTTTGCGGTTCTTCTTGATCCGATAGGCGATCGTCCGCAGGCCCCAATATTCGTTCTTGGCGACCCGGCCGTTGCCGTCGGTAATGATCTTGGTGAAGGCTTCGCTCATCGCGTCGACCTGGGCATTGGCCAGATCCTGTCGCGCAAGGAAGACATGTTCGTACATCGGCATGGCCGGTATTTACTCCTGTCGCCGATCGCTGACGCCGCACATTGCGGACGCCCCTCCGGACTTTCTGCTGAAACGACGACGCGAGCCGCGGGTGACCCCAGCCTGCGTCGAACGAAGCGGGCGTATGGCCGAAGGTGGGGGGGAATGCAAGCGGCGGGTGGCGACCGGCGCTGTGTTAAGGCTGGAGGTTGGGGGTGGTCGTAGGGAGGGGGCCACGGCAAAGCCGCGTCGTCGGACGGGTTCGAGCGGAAGGTCGCCCGACCCGCCGGCCGGGTCGCCGCGAGTCAGGTGCCAACGGACAAACGCGAAGAGCGTTTCTCCGCTGGCACCTGCCGCGTCAGCCCTTAACGCTCGCGTACAGCTTCCACAGGTCGGCGATGTCCTTCATCCCGCCCGCTTCGCTGACGCTGGCGAAGGTCGTCTTGGCGGCTGCGCCCGACCCGGCCTTGACCTGAGCGATGCCCTCGAAAACCTTCGCCGAGTCGGCGTTGGGACCCCCGGCAGCCGCGGCCTTGCCGTAAGCCGCGGCCGCGTCGGCGTATTTTTCGAGGCCGAAATAGGCCCCACCCGCCTGCGCCGCCGTCGCTGGGCTTGCGGCGAACTTGGCCGCATTGGCCCCCGCCGCCTGCGCGCGCGTCGCCGCCGCCTGCGCGAGCTTCGCCGTCATCGGATCGGAGCCGAGCGACCCGCCCGCCTTCGCCAACACCGCCTGCGCAACGCCGGGTTGGTTGCCGACGATCGCTAGCTTAGCGAATTCGCTGATGTCTTCGGGGCGGGTCAAGTTGCCGGTCGTCTGCATCAGATGGAACAGCGCGAGCTTCGCCTCGGGCCGCATCTGCGTCTTCTGCAGCTCGACGAGCAGCGTCAGCCAGCGCGCGGGCGAGGCGTCGACGCGGATCAATTTCTCGGTCGTCGCGAGATAACCCTTTTTGTCACCCGACTTATATTGGGCCCCGGCGAGGTTCTCGAGATACTGCGGACGCGGGCCATTGCTCGCGATCAGCTTGTTGTATGACGTGACCGCCTCGGCATAATGGCCCTGCTTGATCGCCGCCTGGGCGATCAGGATCGTCATTTCCTCGCCGCCCGCCTGCTTGGCGAGAGCGACCGCCTTCGAATAATTGCCGGCGTTATAATATAGCTTGGCGAGCTGCGACGGCGTCGCGGTGCCGCCGGCCTGAAGCTCCTCGGCGGCCTTCCCGTACTGGCCCGCCTTGGTGTAAACATAGGCCGCCATCTGCGCGACCTTGGCCCGCTCCTCGGGCGTCCTGGCGGCGGCCTTGGCGGTGTTGATCGCGTTGATCGCGGCCCCGCCGCTCGCCCTTGCTGCCTGATTAAGCGCGACGCCGACTGCCTTCGATACGGCGGCGGCGGCAGGGGTGCCGAGCAGCGGTACCAGCGCCAGCAGCGCCACGCCTGTCAGATGCTTCACCAACTTCATGTTTTGTCCTTCGTCTGAGCCTAAGCTCGATATTGATCCCGTGCCGATGGCGGCACGCTGAACAGGTGCTGCCGACCGGCGATCGCGACCTTATCCAATCCGGTGGCCCGTGCAATGGCCCGATCGTGGATGTCCGACCGCGCGCGATTGCGCCGCCGCCGCCGAACGCCTAATCGCACCCGCCATAGTCATCTAAAGGAAATAGTTTGACCCGCGCATTCGTGTTTCCCGGTCAGGGCAGCCAATCGGCGGGCATGGGCAAGGCGCTCGCCCTCGCCAGCCCCGCCGCACGCGCCGTGTTCGAGGAGGTCGATTCGGCGCTCGGCCAGCATCTATCGCGGCTGATGTTCGACGGGTCGCTGACCGAACTGACGCTGACCGAAAACGCGCAGCCGGCGATCATGGCGGTCAGCATCGCGGTGTTGCGCGTGCTTGAACATGATGGCGGGATCAGTCTGGCGGACAAGGCGGCGTTCGTCGCGGGGCACAGCCTTGGCGAATATAGCGCATTGTGCGCGGCGGGCGTCCTGACGCTCGCCGATACCGCGCGGCTGCTGCGTGCGCGCGGGCAGGCGATGCAGGCGGCGGTTCCGGTCGGCGTCGGCGCGATGGCGGTGCTGATCGGTCTCGACCTCGACACGGCCGCCGCCGTTGCAAGCGAGGCAGCGCAGACCCAGGTGTGCGAAGTCGCCAACGACAATGCGCCGGGGCAGGTCGTCGTTTCGGGCCATGTCGAAGCGGTCGCGCGAGCGATCGCGTTGGCCAAGACGAAAGGCTCGCGCCATGCGGTGCTGCTGCCGGTGTCGGCCCCGTTCCATTGTTCGCTGATGGCCCCGGCGGCCGATGCAATGCGCGAGGTGCTGGGCGGCGCGACGCTCAAGACGCCGTTCGTCGCGTTGGTGGCGAACGTCACCGCCGCCGCCGTGACCGCCCCCGACGCGATCCGCGGCTTGCTCGTCGAGCAGGTCACCGGGCGCGTCCGTTGGCGCGAAAGCGTACTGGCGATGACCGATGCCGGGGTGACGCGCTTCGTTGAATTGGGGGCGAAGGTCCTGTCGCCGATGGTCAAGCGCATCACGCCGGACGCGACCGCCGACGCTGCCCTCGACATGGCGACGATCGAAGCGTTGGCAAAGGGATTGTAACGATGTTCGACCTGACCGGCATGACCGCCCTCGTCACCGGCGCGTCCGGCGGCCTTGGTTCGGCGATCGCGCGCAGCCTTGCGGCGCGGGGGGCGCGGGTGGCGCTATCGGGGACACGGATCGGTCCGCTCGATGCGTTGGCCGCCGACCTGCCGGGGTCGGTCGTCCTGCCCTGCGACCTCGCCGACGCCGCCGCTGTCGATGCGCTCGTTCCCACCGCCGTCGCCGCGCTCGGCAGCCTCGATATTCTCGTCAACAACGCCGGCATCACCCGCGATAATCTCGCCATGCGGATGAAGGACGCGGAGTGGGACACGGTCCTGCGCGTCAACCTCGAAGCGGCGTTCCGCCTGTGCCGCGCAAGCCTCAAGCCAATGATGCGCGCGCGTTTTGGCCGCATCATCAGCGTTACGTCGGTCGTCGGCGTTACCGGCAATCCCGGTCAGGCTAATTACGCGGCGTCGAAGGCGGGCCTGATCGGGATGTCGAAGGCGCTCGCGCAGGAAGTCGCCAGCCGCAACATCACCGTCAACTGTGTCGCACCGGGGTTCATCGCCTCGCCGATGACCGCGGCGCTGAGTGCCGAGCAGACCGCCGCGCTGACCGCGCGCATCCCCGCCGGACGGCTGGGGGAGGGGTCCGACGTCGCCGCCGCCATCGTCTATCTCGCCAGCCGCGAGGCCGGGTACGTCACCGGCGCGACGCTGCACGTCAATGGCGGGATGGCAATGGTGTGACCGCTCGCCTCCATAACCGGGTCGGGCGAGCGGTGGTCTTGTCACCCGCGCGCCACGCCGCTATCGCAACGCCAAGGCTCAACGCCACACCTATAAGAGAGGACACCCCATGACCGATGTCGCCGACCGCGTTAAGAAGATCGTTGTCGAGCATCTCGGCGTCGATGCCGACAAGGTCACCGAGGATTCGAGCTTCATCGACGATCTTGGCGCCGACAGCCTCGACACGGTCGAACTCGTCATGGCGTTCGAGGAAGAATTCGGAGTCGAGATTCCCGATGATGCCGCCGAAAAGATCCTGACCGTCAAGGACGCCATCGGTTTCATCGAAGCCAACGCCAAGGCGTGAGCCACGCCACGCGCTGACACACGATTGATCGGGCCGACTGCGGCACGTATGACGGCTCTCCGCACTGGCGGGGAGCCGTTTTGCGTAATCGCGGCGACCATGGACTGGGGAGAACCGCGATGCGTCGCGTCGTGATTACCGGCATCGGCATGGTGACCCCGCTCGGGGCGTCGCCGGAGGTCGTCTGGGCCAATATCCTCGCGTCGCGGTCGGGGGCAGGGCCGATCACGCGCTTCGACCCGACCGACTATGCCTGCCGCATTGCGATGGAGGTCAAGCACGGCGACGGGTCCGGCGACACCTTCGACCAGACCAAGCGGATCGACCACAAGGTGCTGCGCCAGGTCGACCCATTCATCATCTTCGGCATCGACGCGGCGGGCCAAGCCCTTGAAGACGCCGGCCTGACCGACATGACCGAGGAGGAACGCTTCCGCGCCGGATGCATGATCGGGTCGGGAATCGGCGGCCTGCCAGGGATCGAAAAGGAATCGATCGTCCTCCATGAAAAGGGTCCGCGCCGTGTCAGCCCGCACTTCGTCCACGGGCGGCTGATCAACCTGATCTCGGGGCAGGTCAGCATCAAATACGGTCTGATGGGACCGAATCATGCCGTCGTCACCGCGTGTTCGACCGGCGCGCACGCGATCGGCGACGCCGCGCGGCTGATCGCGCTCGACGACGCCGACGTCATGCTCGCAGGCGGCAGCGAGGGGGCGATCTGCCCGCTTGGCATCGCCGGTTTCGCGCAGGCGCGCGCGCTGTCAACCGGCTTCAACGACGATCCGACCCGCGCCAGCCGCCCGTACGACAAGGACCGCGACGGCTTTGTCATGGGCGAGGGCGCGGGCATCGTCTGCCTCGAGGAATATGAACGCGCGAAGGCACGCGGCGCGACGATCTATGCCGAGGTCATCGGTTACGGCCTGACCGGCGACGCGTATCACGTGACCGCGCCGCACCCCGAGGGGTCGGGGGCATTCCGCTCGATGCAGATGGCGTTGCGCAAGGCGGGGCTGAACCCGTCGGACATCGACTATATCAACGCGCACGGCACCTCGACGCCAATGGGCGACGAGTTGGAGCTGGGCGCGGTCCGGCGGCTGTTCGGCAGCGCGATCGAAACCGTCAGCATGTCGTCGACCAAGTCGGCGATCGGCCACTTGCTCGGCGGCGCGGGGGCGGTCGAAAGCATCTTCTGCGCGCTCGCGATCCGCGACCAGATCGCGCCGCCGACGCTCAACCTCGATAACCCGTCGGATGCGTGCGAAGGCGTCGATCTCGTCCCGCACGTCGCCAAGCCGAGGCGGATCAAGGCGGTGCTCAACAACAGCTTCGGCTTCGGTGGGACCAACGCGACGCTGGTTCTGCGAGGCGTCTGACATGGCGCGCCGCGCCAGTCGCGGGGGCAGCCGCCGACCGGCGGGACGCGGGCTCGGCGCCGCAGTCGCATTCATCGTTCTGCTCGGCGTCATCGGCCTGCCGCTGTTCGTGTCGCCGTGGTGGTCGTGGGGCAGTGATCCGGGTCCGGTGCACGACGTCGTCATCCCCGCCGGAACGACGCTCGCGGCGGCGGCCGAGCGCCTTGACGACGCCGATGTCATCGATTCGGCCGGGCAGTTCCGCATTCTCGCGCGAGGTCTCGGCAGCCGCGCCCCGATCCGCGCCGGGGTCTATCGCTTTGCCGAAAACGCTGGCTGGGGCGACTATCTGCGGCAGATGCAGCGCGGCGACGTCGTGGCGCTCCGCGTGACGATCCCCGAGGGCCTGCCGTCGCTGCTGGTTCGCGACCGGCTGCTGGCCAATCCGCAACTGACCGGGCCGGTCGCTACGCCAGCGGAGGGGTCGGTCCTGCCCGACACCTATGACTTCGCGGTCGGCTCGACCCGCGCTGCGGCCCTTACGCATATGCAGGCCGCGATGACCGCCGAACTGGCGACG
>JBBRQR010000111.1:0-8957 GCA_038226115.1 Sphingomonadales bacterium
CGGGCACCGCGACCACCGCAACGGCGGCGAGGCTGACGAACGAACGGCGATTGACGGTAGACATGAACCCTCGCGGCGGCTGAACTCTATGCTAGTAGATACGCAGCCGCCGCCGGAAAGGTTACGCCGCGTTCGTAAAGCTCTTTCCCTCGGCAGCAAGTTTCACCAGAAGCGGCGCCGGTTCAATCCCATAGACCTTGAGCTTGTCGACGATTGTGGTCAGCCCGACGCTGTCGGCCCAGAACATCGGCCCGCCGCGATAGATTGGCCAGCCATAGCCGTTGAGCCAGACGATATCGATGTCGCTCGCTCGTTGCGCCATGCCCTCATCGAGGATTTTCGCGCCTTCGTTGACCATCGGATACAGGCAGCGTTCGAGTATTTCGGCGTCGTCGATGTGACGGCGGTTGACCCCACGCTCGGCGGCATAGTCGAGGATGATCTTCTCGGCGATCGGCGACGGCGTCCGGTTGCGCTGAGCGTCATAGTCGTAAAACCCGCGCCCGTTCTTTTGGCCGCGTAAGCCTGCCTCGCACAGGCGGTCGCGGATCGTCACGCCCTTCGAAGTTTCAGCCGACCAGCCGATATCGAGGCCGGCGAGGTCGGACATCTGGAACGGCCCCATCGGAAAGCCGAAATCGAACAGGACGCGGTCAATGTCGGCGGGGAGCGCGCCCTCGACGATCAGCTGCATCGCCTGTTGCTGACGCTGCGAAAGAATACGGTTGCCGATGAAGCCGTCGCAGACGCCCGACACCACCGCGACCTTGCCGATCGTCTTGCCCGTCGCCATCGCGGTGGCGAGGACCTGCCCGCTGGTCTTTGCGCCGCGCACGACTTCGAGTAGGCGCATGACGTTCGCTGGCGAAAAAAAGTGGAGGCCGACGACGCTTTCGGGCCGCGTGGTGGCGGCGGCAATCTCGTCGACATCGAGGTAGCTCGTGTTCGACGCAAGGATCGCCCCTGGCTTGGCGATGTTGTCGAGTTTGCCGAAGACTTCCTTCTTGATCGCCATGTTCTCGAAAACCGCCTCGATGATGAGGTCGGCAGCCGACAGGCTTTCGAGGTCGAGGCTGGGCGTCAGCAACGCCATCCGGTTCGCAACATTGTCGGCGGTCATGCGGCCTTTGGCAGCGGTGTTCTCGTAGTTCTTGCGGATCGTCGCGACGCCGCGGTCAAGCGCTTCCGCTTTCATTTCGACGATCGTTACCGGCACCCCGGCGTTGAGGAAATTCATCGCGATGCCGCCGCCCATCGTTCCCGCGCCGATGATGCCGACGCTGGCGACGGGAAGGAGCGGGGCCTTTGGATCAAGCCCCTCGATCTTGTTGGCAAGCCGCTCGGCGAAGAAGACATAGCGTTGTGCCTTCGATTGCAGACCGGACATCAGGCCGATGAACAATTTGCGCTCGACCGCCATGCCTTCGCCGAACGGCAACGTGGCCGCCGCTTCGATGCACTGGATGTTGGCTTCGGGAGCTTCAAAGCCGCGGAATGCCTTGGCGTTGGCGGCGCGATAGGCGTCGAACATGCCTGCTTCGACACCGTCGACGGTCCGGTCGCGGACTCGGCGCAGCGGCTTGTTTTGGGCGACCGCGTCGCGGGCAAAGGCGACTGCGCCCGAGCGGAGGTCGCCGACGATTGCGTCGATCAGTCCAGCCGCAGCGGCGGCTTTTGCTCCGATCGGTTTGCCCGTTGTCACCATCTCGAGCGCTGCCTTCGCGCCGACGATGCGAGGCAGGCGTTGCGTGCCACCTGCTCCGGGGAGAAGACCAAGCTTGACTTCGGGCAGGCCGAACTTGGCGCTGGCGACGGCAACGCGGTAGTGCGCGACAAGAGCAACCTCGAGCCCGCCGCCGAGGGCGGTTCCGTGGATCGCAGCAACAACCGGCTTGGGGCTGTTTTCGATTGCCGCCTGGACATCGGGGAGCGAAGCACCGCGTGGCGGCTTGCCGAACTCGGAGATGTCGGCTCCGGCGATGAAGGTGCGACCGGCACAGATGAGGACGATTGCTTTGACCGCTGGATCGGCAACGGCCGCTGTCATTGCAGCCGCAAGGCCGTCGCGCACATCGGCGGACAAGGCGTTGACCGGTGGGGAATCGAGCGTGATGACGCCGACGTCACCGTCGAGCGTCAGGTCGGTTACCGTGTTGATCGCGGACATGATGACATATCTCCCCAAACAAGCGCTGTTGCAGCGCAGCAATCGCCGGTAAGGCGTTGGCATGATCGCTAGTCCCGACGCCCGAGTGGCGCAAGCCACCGCGCCCGACTTCGTGCCACCGCCCGAGCATCCGACGCTCGGTTCGATTATCCTGTTGGGCACACTGACGGCGATCGGCGCGATCTCGATTGATCTCTATCTCCCCAGTCTCCCGATGATCGGGCGGGATTTTGCGGTCGACGCGGCTACGGTTCAACGCACGATGACTGCGTTTTTCATCGGTATGGCGATCGGTCAGATCGCTTATGGGCCGATGTCGGATCGGTTCGGTCGTCGCCCGGCGCTGCTCGTCGGCATCGGTATCTATGTCGTCGCATCGCTCGGTTGCGTCTTCGCGCCGACGATCGACTGGCTGGTTGCCGGGCGGTTTACCCAGGCGCTCGGTGCCTGTGCCGGTCTGGTCGTCACGCGCGCGATCGTCCGCGACCGGTATCACCATCAGGATTCGGCGCGAATTTTCTCGCTGCTGACACTCGTTCTCGGGGTTGCGCCGCTTGTTGCGCCATCGATCGGAGCATGGCTAGTTTCGTTTGCGAGCTGGCGCGTGATCTTCGCTGTTCTTGCTGGAGTCGGGATGCTCATCGCCGTCGCCGTGGCGAAGCGTCTGACGGAAAGCCGGTCGGCGACGACTGCAGCGCAGGCAGCCAACGAGTCGGTCATTGCATCGTTTGCAGGTCTGCTCCGACAGCGTCGGTTGATCGGCTATATGTTCGCCGGCGCGCTCAACGGGGCGTCACTTTTCACTTACATTGCCACCGCGCCCGATCTGTTGATTACCCAGTTCGGCTTCACGCCACGCGAGTTTGCGATCGCTTTTGCCGTCATTGCGGTCGGGGTGATCGGGTCGAGCCAGGTCAACCGCAGCTTGCTTGGCCGGTACGATAGCGACCGCATCCTCGGCAGCGCCTCAATTGTCGGCGCGGTGGCCGGAGTCTGTCTCGTCAGCGCGAGCCTTTTCGCCGGTGAGTGGGTCGTGCTTTCGCTCTTATTCATTGCCTTATCGTCGTTCGGGTTCATCGCAGCCAACGCGACTGCAGGCGCACTCGGCATCGATCCCCTGCGCGCTGGTGCAACGTCGGCGTTGATCGGCTCGGCCAGCTCTGCCGTCGGCGCAGTCGCTGCGACGATCGCCGGTGCGTTTCACGACGGCACGCCACGCCCGACGGCGATCGTGATGGCGGTTGCGCTCATCGGGACAGCTGTTGCCGTCCACGGACTGGCGCTTCGCCCCCGTGTCGCAGCGGGATGACGCCGACGCACGCGCATAGCGCATTGACACCACGTCACGCCTTGCTCGCGTTGGCGATCGTGGCCGTCTGGGGAACAAATTTCGTCGTTATCAAGCTCGCGCTTGGCCACCTCCCGCCGCTTTTGTTCGCCACGCTTCGCTTTACATTTGCGGCTTTACCTGGCGTTTTCTTTCTCCGTCGACCGGCGGTGCCCCTGGCGCGATTGGCGCTGTACGGCATCCTGATCGGGGTCGGGCAGTTCGGCCTGCTGTTCATCGCTATCTCGGGGAGCATCGCTCCAGGTCTCGCCAGTCTCGTCGTCCAGAGCCAGGTGTTCTTTACTATCGGCCTCGCCGTGTGGCTGAGCGGCGAACGCGTGCGCCTCGGCCAACTTGGCGCGCTCGCCCTCGGCGCAACAGGAATCGGCGTGATCGCAGCCAACACTGGCGGCGCAACCTCGCTCGCCGGAATCGCGCTCGTTCTTGGCGCCGCGCTGGCGTGGGCATGCGGCAACATAGTCCAGCGGCGGAGCGTCGGAGTCGACATGCTCGCCTATGTCGTGTGGGCCAGCCTGTTTGCGGTGCCGCCGCTATTCATTTTGTCGCTGGTGCGTGAAGGCTGGCCAGCAATACTCGGCGGCGTCCACGACGCAGGTTGGATGACGTGGGCGGCTATTGCGTGGCAGGCCGTGGGCAACACGATGTTCGGCTACGGCGCATGGGGGTTTCTGTTGACCCGTTACCCTGCGGTCGCGGTCGCACCGTGGTCGCTGCTGGTGCCCGTATTCGGGATGAGCGCGGCGGCGATATGGTTGGGTGAGCCGCTCCCCGGCTGGAAGCTCGCTGCCGGGACGCTCATCCTTGGCGGGCTGGGGCTCAGCCTGCTGGGGCCGTCGCTGGCGCGGCGCTGGGCGAGCGGTCAGGAAGCGTGAAGCGGTAAGGTCCGCCACGGGCGAGGGCCGCTTGCCATGCCGGGCGCGACTGGATGCGGTAAATGTAATCGACGATGCGCGGAAACGCAGCGGCGGCAGCGCTCATCGCGGCAATCTCGGCGACGAACGACATCATGATGTCGGCTCCGCTCAGGGCGTTACCCACCAGCCAGTCATTGTCACCGAGCGCCGCCTCGAAGAAGGCAAGGTGCGAGCCGATTTGCGAATCGATCCGCGGCTGAAGCGGCGCGGCACCAGCGCCGAGCCGCCCGGTGTAAAGCTTGAGCATGAACGGCAGCATCGCCGACCCTTCGGCGAAGTGAAGCCATTCAAGATACGCCTCATGCAACTTCGTCCCAGGCGCGGGGGCGAAAGATCCACGACCGTAATGCCGGATTAAATAGTCGACGATCGCCCCCGATTCGGCGATCATCACGTCTCCGTCTTCGATCACCGGTGATTTGCCGAGTGGGTGGACGGCGCTCAGTTCGGCTGGTGCGAGGCTGGTTGTCAGATCGCGCTGGTAGAATTTTAGGTCGTAGCCCGCCCCCAGCTCCTCGCAGAGCCACAGGATACGCTGTGACCGCGAATCGTTAAGATGGTGGACAATAATCATTGTTGGCGCTCCGGTGACGTCACGAAGCGCATAGACTAGTCTGCCGCGATGATTGTCGTCACCCCCGAAATCTCACTTGACGACGATGAGTTGATCGAGACCTTCATTCGGGCGAGCGGGCCAGGCGGGCAGAACGTCAACAAAGTCAGTTCGGCGGTCCAGTTGCGCTTCGACGTGCGTCGGTCGCGGAACCTGTCAGACATGGTTGCCGTCCGACTGATGAAACTTGCCGGAAGCCGGATGACGCAGGACGGCGTGCTGATCCTGACGGCGCAGCGGTTTCGGGAGCAGGAGCGCAACCGGGCCGACGCGCGGGCGCGGCTGGTCGCGTTGATCGCGACGGCCGCCGTCGCACCGATCAAGCGACGCGCCTCGAAGCCGACAGCGGGCTCGCAGGAGCGGCGCTTGTCGGGGAAGACGGTGCGTGCGAGAATTAAAGCGGCGCGCGGACGGATCTTTGCCGACGATTAGAATTGGGTTGAACCATTTCGTTGCCGGTCCGTTAGGGCACAGCGAGGCTGGTCGTTAGGCCAGCCCGGTCGAAGTCAACCGAAAGGAAATCACTATGGCGATCAACAGCGATACGGTCGAAGGCACTCTCAACGAGTTCGGCGGCAAGGCCAAGAGCGCGTTCGGCCAGGCAACGGGCGATGCCAAGACCCAGGTTTCGGGTGCATTCGAAGAGACCAAGGGCAAGGCGCAGGAAGCCTTCGGTGAAGCCAAGGCGAAGGTTCAAGATGCCTATGGCAAGGCAAAGGACGCGGTCAACGATTGGGCCGACAACGCTCCCGATTATGTTCAGAAGGCGCGTGAAACAGGCCGCCAGTACGCAGAGAAGAGTGGCCAAGCTGTCCGTGACACCGTCACCGAGCAGCCAGTCGCCATGCTGGTTGGCGGCATCGCCGTCGGTGTTCTGATCGGTTGGTTGGTTAGCAGCCGCCGCTAAATCGGTCAGCGTCGACACAATGCGGGCCGGGTCAGAAATGACCCGGCCCGTTTCGTTTGTAGCGTGGCGATTAGTTCTTCATGCTGTCAGGGACCTTGCCGCCGTTCTGGGCAAGCTTGGCCATGACCGCCTTGTGCAGCGCGATATTCTCTTCCGCCGTGCCGTCGGCCCCGACGTGGATATTAAGTTCGTTCGCAAGGTCCTTCCGCGCGGCAAGGCTCGAATCGAGGTCGAGCAACTTTAGCAGATCGACGATCGATGTCTGCCAGTTACCACCGTTGCCGTGCGCCGCCATCGCGGTAAGCACCGCTTCGACGTCGACGGGGGCCGCAACGGGCGCGGCGGTCGAGGCCGTTGCACCCGCGGTCGGTGCGGCGGTTGGTGCGGCTGCAGGTACGGCAGTCGCTGCAGCGGGATGGTGAAAAATCTTATCCATGATACGGCCAAACAAGCTCATTGCGGTTCTCCTTAACACCGACGCGCTCAACGGCGTCTGGCGCACTAACTATCGCGCATGCCTGACGGTTGCGCTAAGGCCCGGAAGAACGGCACACGGCGGCGGATGAAACCTTTCCTTCATGGTTGAGCGCGCGGTATTTCACGATCCTAGCGGGCGGCGGCGGCGGCGTTTCGGCGTTGCCGTTACGGCGTTTATCCTCCTGATCCTTGCGGCGATCGGGCTGTTCGCGGCTTCGATCGTGTCGACGTCCGCTGGGATACCGCTGCCCTTCACCGTCGAACGTCCGCCAGTCCGCGATCTTGGCCAGCTCGCCCACGATACCCGTCGCGATGTCGGCAAAGCGCTTCGCCGGGCGTCGTGGCTCGCGCGGGGAGCCCCGGCGGTTGGCGCGTCACTTGCTGTCGGCTTCCATGCGCCATGGGATGATGCGAGCGCGGCATCGCTCGAGCGTCACATCGGCGATCTCGACTGGATTGTCCCGGCATGGGTGTCGGTGACGGGGCCGGATCACGTCGTCACGCGCTTTCCAGACCTGCGCGGTCGTCAGATCATCACGGCTGCGGCAGCGCGCCCACGGATTGTGCCAATGATTCAGAATGCGATCCAGGGGGAATGGGACGGTGCCGGCATGGCAATCTTGCTCGCCAATCCTGCGGCGCGGAAGCGGCTGCTCGACGATCTCGAGGCTGGATTTGTCGCCGATCGCCTCGGCGTCGAGGGTATGTTCTTCGACATCGAAAGCCTGCCGGAATCGGCGCAGCCCAACTACATCGCCTTCCTGCGCGAGGCGCACGAGCGGTGTGCGCGGCACGGATGGCGTCTCGCGATGGCCGCTCCAGCTGATAATCCCGAATGGAATCTGAAGCGTTACGCAGCTGTCGTCGATCGCCTGTTCCTGATGGTCTACGACCAGAACGACCCCGACCACGCATCCGGTCCGATCGCGTCGCAGCCGTGGTTCGTGACAACGGTTGCGCGTGCGACGCGGGGGTTGCCGCCGGCGAAGATCGTTATCGCGTTGGGCAGCTACGCTTATGACTGGTCGAAATCGGGAACCGACGCGACGTCGGTCGAGCAGGCGCTGCTTACCGCGCACGAATCGAACGTGATGCCACAATTCGACGCCGCCAGCGGCAATCTGACTTATCGTTACGATAGTGGTGGTGAACTCCACACCGTTTGGCTGCTCGATGCGGTTAGCGTCTATAATCAAATGCTTGCGACGCGGGCTTTCGGAATCAATGCCTTTGCCTTGTGGCGGCTTGGCTCCGAAGATCCAACGGTCTGGAAGATCTTCGGGCGCAGCCATCCGACCCGCGTCGCTGCGAAGGCCATCGAGGCAATGCCCGCCGGCACTAACGTCGACATCGAGGGCGCAGGCGAAATTCTTCACGTCGGTGCCACCCCGGTTCCCGGCCAGCGGGCGGTCAGCGTCGATGCGCGCGGGTTGATCGTCGACGCGCGCTTCGTTCGCCTGCCACTGCCCTATTCGATCGAGCGCGCCGGTTATCGTCCCGGACTCGTCGCGCTGACCTTCGATGACGGTCCCGACCCGACCTACACCCCGGCGATCCTCGACATTCTCAAGGCCAAGCACGTCCCGGCGACTTTCTTCATTATCGGCGAGAACACGCTACCCGAACGCAGCATTCTCCGCCGCGAACTCGCCGAGGGCCACGAGGTCGGCAATCATACCTACACTCATCCCAATCTCGGCAAGGCGACCGCTCGCACAACGCGGATCGAGTTGAACGCCAACCAGCGGCTGTTCGAGGCGTTTACCGGGCGCGCGATGAAACTGTTCCGTGCACCCTATTTCGGCGACGCCGAGCCGACGACGACCGACGAAATCGACCCCGTTACCATCGCGCAGGCGCTCGGCTATTTGACCGTCGGTCTCCACGTCGATCCCGCCGACTGGCGGCGCCCCGGTGTAAATGCGATCGTTCAGACCACGATCGACGGTGTCGAGGGTGCGACGACCGAGCGAAGTGGTAACGTCGTCCTGCTGCACGACGGCGGCGGCGACCGCACCCAGACGATTGCCGCGCTGCCGGTGCTGATCGACGAGTTGCGCGCGCGCGGCTTCCGCTTTGTGCCCGTGTCCGAGCTGATCGGCCTGACTTCGGCGCAAGTGATGCCAAACCTGCCGCCCGACGAACTCGCGGCTTCGAAGACCGACCTTGCGCTGTTCGACGCGATCGACATCTTCATAATCGGGCTGAGGTGGCTGTTCGCCATCGCCATTACGCTTGGCATCGGGCGCGCCCTGATATTGTCGGCACTCGCCCTATGGCAGGCGCGGCGCGAGGCCGGCGTGGTTCGCCCGCCGATCGATCCCGACCGCTTTGTTTCGGTTCTGATCCCAGCATTCAATGAGGCGCGGGTAATCGAAGTGTCGGTTCGCCGTGTGCTCGCCAGCAACGATGTCCGGCTTGAGGTCATCGTCCTCGACGATGGATCGAGCGATACGACGAGCGAGATCATTCGTACCGCCTTCGCCAGCGAGCCGCGCGTTCGCCTTCTGACGCTTCGAAACGGTGGCAAG
>JBBRQR010000112.1:0-8778 GCA_038226115.1 Sphingomonadales bacterium
ATGAACGCTGTCCACCCACCGTCGACCCCCGCCGGTGTTCACCCGTTCCCGCACCGCGACCTGCTCGCGATCGCCGACCTCAAGCCGTGGGAAATCACGCTGCTGCTCGACGAGGCGGAAACGTGGGTCGAGGTCAATCGCGGCCTGCGCAAGCACGACGACCGGCTAGCGGGGCTGACGCTAATCAACGCCTTCTTCGAGAATTCAACGCGGACGCTGCTCAGCTTCGAGATCGCCGGCAAGCGGCTCGGGGCCGATGTCGTCAACATGACGGTCGGCGCGTCGTCGGTGAAGAAGGGCGAGACGCTGCTCGACACTGCACTGACGCTCGATGCGATGCACCCCGACATGCTCGTCATCCGCCACGGCGAGAGCGGCGCGGTCGCGCTGATCGCGGCGAAGGTCGGCTGCCCGGTGCTCAACGCGGGCGACGGGCGGCACGAGCATCCGACGCAGGCGCTGCTTGATGCGCTGACGATCCGGCGGCGCAAGGGCGGCATCGCCGGGCTGACGGTCGCGATTTGCGGCGACATTCTCCACAGCCGGGTGGCGCGGTCGAACTTCGTCCTGCTGGCCTCGCTCGGCGCGACGGTCCGCGCGGTCGCCCCGCCGACCCTGCTTGCCCCCGACCTCGACCGGATGGGGGTCGAAGTGTTCACCGATATGGACGCCGGGCTCGACGGGGCCGATGTCGTGATGATGCTCCGCCTCCAGCGCGAGCGGATGAGCGGGGCGTATGTCCCGTCGACGCGCGAGTATTTCCATTTTTACGGGCTGACCGCCGCGCGCCTCGCCGCCGCCAAGCCCGATGTGCTGGTGATGCACCCCGGCCCGATGAACCGCGGGGTCGAGATCGACAGCGTCGTCGCCGACGACATCGCGCGTTCGGGCGTCAGCGAGCAGGTCGAGATGGGCGTCGCGGTGCGGATGGCGTGCCTCGATGTGCTCACCAGGTCGCGGCGCGGGGTCGCCGGATGGTGACGCTGGCGCTGACCAACGCGCAGGTGATCGATCCGCTGACCGGCCACGACGCCCGCGGCCACGTCGTCATTGCCGACCGGATGATTGTCGGCATCGACGCGCCAATTCCCGCCGATGCCGACGTGATCGACTGCGGCGGGCGGATCGTCGCCCCGGCGCTGATCGACGCCGGCGTGTTCGCCGCCGACGCGCCCGCATGCCTCGCCGGCGGCATCGCGCGGGTCGTGCTGATGCCCGACCGGACACCGCCGCTCGACGAACCGGCTCTGATCGAGTTCGCCCAGCGGATCGGCAAGCCGCACGTCTGGGTCCACCCGCTCGCCGCCGCGACGCAGGGCCTCGCCGGGGTGGAACTCGCCGAGATCGGCCTGTGCCATGCTGCCGGTGCGGTCGGCGTCGCCACCGGGCGCGCGGCGATCGCCGACGCCGGCGTGATGTTCCGGTTGATGCAATATGCGACCGCCTTCGATCTCGTCGTCGTCAGCCATGCCGAGAACGCCGCGTTGGTTGCCGGGGCCGTTGCCACGACCGGCGAGTTCGCGACGCGCCTCGGACTGCCCGCCGCTCCCGCCTTTGCCGAAGCGATCGCCGTCGCGCGCGACCTGCGGCTGGCGGCGGCGACGGGGGCGCGGCTGCATTTCCGTCAGGTGACGACCGCCGAGGCACTCGACCTCATCCGTGCGGCCAAGGCGGCGGGGACGCGGGTGACGTGCGGGGTAACCCCGGCGCACTTCCTTCTCGCCGACGACGCGGTCGCCGGGTACCGGACCTTTGCCCGCCTGTCGCCGCCGCTGCGCTGCGACACCGACCGCCGCGCGGTGGCGGCAGCAATCGTCGACGGCACGATCGACATCGTTGCCAGCGGGCACGAGCCACGGACGATGGAGGACAAGCGACTGCCATTCGCCGACGCCGCACCGGGGATGATCGGCGCGGAGACGCTGCTGCCGCTCGCGGCGTCGCTGGTGCGCGATCACGGCATGACGTGGGCGGGGTTGCTTAAAACGATGACGTGCGCTCCAGCGACGCTGTTCGGCCTGCCCGGTGGACGGCTGGCGGCGGGGTCCCCGGGTGACGTCATCGTGTTCGCTCCCGATGCGCCGTGGCGGATCGATGCCGAGCGCGGTGCGGCGGCGGCGGGCAATACGCCGTTCGACGGCCTGCCGGTGCAAGGCCAGGTAATGATGACGATCAAGGGCGGAGACATCGCATGGCGACGGTAAAGGGCGTTGCTGCGCTGGCGATGATGCTCGTCCTGACGGCGGCGCGGCGGCCTCCACCGCCACTCCCACCGTCGGTAGCAGCGCCGACACCGCCGACGATCAGGGCCGGTGTCGATAAGTGGCGCGCCGGCGACTATCCGGCAGCAGTCGCGATCTGGACGCCGTTCGCCGCCAGTGGCGATGCCGATGCGCTGTTCAACCTTGGGCAGGCGTACAAGCTGGGTCGGGGGGTGGCGATCGACCCCGTTGCGGCGCGCGACTATTATCGCAAGGCGGCGCTGAAGGGTCATCTCCCGGCGCAGGCCAATCTCGGCATCGCACTGTTTCAGGCGGGGGAGAAGGCCGAAGCGATCAAGTGGCTCAAGAGCGCCGCCGATCGTGGCGAGGCACGCGCGCAATATGTTCTTGGCATTGCGACGTTCAACGGGGACGGTGTACCGCGTTCGCAATCATTGGGTTACGGGTATTTGCTGCGCGCGCAGGCGAGCGGGTTGCCGCAGGCGGTGACTGCACTCGGCACGATTGCCCCCGGCCTATCGCCGAGCGACCGGAACGCTGGCGAAGCAGTCGCGGCGAGCCTTGCTGCCGGAACCGGTGTTCCGACCGGGCTGGCGGCGTCGAGCGGGTCGCGTGCACTTGCCCCTATCGCGCCAGCGCGGCCGAATTTGCCGGTCGTGACCCCACCCGTGATCGCGAGCCCGACTGCGGCAGCTTCACCATCGCCGTCGATCGCGCCGATTTCGTCGGTTGGATCACGCCCGGCGGCAACCGTCAGTGCCGCTGCGACCCCCGTGGCGTCGCCACCCGAACGGGCGCCTGCACCTGCACCGCGCATGGCGCCACCGCCGCCGCTACGCGAGCCGACTCCAGCACAGTTCGCTGCCGCCGCCCGTTCGGCGTTCGATACGCCGCTCGATCGCGAGCCCGACATCGCTCGGCCGTTGCGACCGGGTGTTGCGAGCGTCGACATTCCTGCCTCGCGCCCGCCGGTGATCGCCCCGAAGCCCGCTGCGCCACCGACGACCGCGGCCGTCGCTCGCGCCGTCGATCCGCTCGCCAAGCCGCCCCGTGTCGCTCCAGAACCCGCCCGCGTAGCCACGCCGCCGGCAACCGACCTCGCGCCCGCACGCACGCTCAAGCCCTTCGAGACCGCCACGACCGGGCTGGCCAAACGCCCCGCCGGCTGGCGTGTTCAGTTGGGGGCATTTTCGTCGCGCAAGCTCGCCGATTCCGCATGGGATGACGCCAAGGCGACGGCGGCACCCAGCAAGCCGTTGTTTACGACGGATGGCCCGGTGACCAAGCTTCAGGTCGGGCCGTTCGCCACTCGTGATGCAGCAAAGGCCGCGTGTTCGAAACTGACTGCGGCGGGGCGCGCGTGCTTCGTGACGGCGGGATAGGCACGCGGGCGCTCTGCCGTCAGCGGCCAATCAACGCCCGACGCTGGACGGCAGGGATAGTCGCATCGGCCATCGGGCCGACGTTGATCAACAGGTTGCCGCCGTCGGCAAGTACGCTCCGCCGCAGCTCGCAAAGTTCATCGTGGCTAAGAAAGTCGGCGTCGATTTCATTGCGATTATAACCAAAGGCGAGACCGATGCCCCGGCACGCCTCCCATTTGCAATCGCCGGGCGGTGTCCCGAGACCATATTCGATGGTGCGAAAATCGGCGTGGGGCGGCGTTCCCATGATGTTCGCGCCTGATTGAATGGCAGCTTTGACAGCGGCGTTGAACCGCGCGCGCTTGCCCGGATTCTGCAGGCTGGCCAGCATGGTCGGGTCGCCGGTCCAGCGGTCGTTGACGACGCCATCGGGCACTGCCGCGTAGTAATAATCGAACAAGGCGGGCACGTCGGCGCTGTTCGGCCAGCCGATGTCGTTCCAGATCACCGACGGCGCGTAACGGTCGATCAGCTCGCGGACCTGCGCTCCCGCATAGGCCCGGTAATCGTCGTCGGTCGGGATGCACGCGAGCATGTCGCCGAGATTGCGTATCGGCGTGTGGCGAAAGGTCCAGTCGAGCCCGCCCGAGTAATAGATGCCGAACTTCAATCCGCGTGCGCGCGTCGCCTCGGCCAGCTCACCGACGAAATCCCGCTCGCTGTGCCACCCCGGGCGATGCGGGTTGGCAACGTCGGTCGGCCACAGGCAATAGCCGTCGTGGTGCTTGGTGACGAAGACGACGTATTGCGCGCCCGCCTCGACGAACAGATCGACCCACGCTGCCGCGTTGAACGCCTGCGAAACCTTGTCGAACGGCTCCCGAAAATTGGCGTATGGCGCGCCTTGCCAATGTTCGCGGTGATACGCTGCGCTTGGACTATCGCTCAACGTGATCGCGTTAGCATACCATTCGGCATAAGGCTGCAAGGTGCAGACATTATCGAAATCCTCGCGAAACAACGCATCGAGCGAGCGCCCGCGCGGTGCCCACGCGGGCACCGAATAGATGCCCCAGTGGATGAACACCCCGAGCTGCGGCGTCGCGAACCACTCCGGGCAGGGACGGTCGCGAAATGAGTCGAAAGCGCTCGACATTGGGCTTCACCTTCCGCTGGGACAGGCGCCGCCGCACGATGCCGCTGCGCGCGCGTTTGCCAATTACGCTGCCGCGCGGAACGCCTCACCCGGCCACTTCGCCCATAGTGCCGCTTCTTCGACGGCGACCTTTGCCGCCGCCGCCACCTTGACCGGACCAAAGCCACGGACGGCGAGGGGAAGCGCGGCAATCTCGGCGGCGAGGGACGCATTGTCGGGGCGCAGGCCCGCCAGCAGGCGGTCGACCTTGGTCACATATTCGCCGAACGCCGCGCGCTCGTGTCGGCGTTCGGTGCTATAGCCGAACGGGTCGAACGCGGTGCCGCGCAGGCGCTTGCCTTTCGCGAGCAGGCCGAAGGCAGTGAAGATCCACGGGCCGAAGCTGTACTTCTTTGGGCGTCCAGTGGCGGGGTCGATACGCGCAAAAATCGGCGGCGACAGCTGAACGCGCGGGCGCTCGCCGCCGTCGAACTGCGCGGCGAAGGAAGCGGTGAAGCGTCCGTCGCTGTAGAGACGTCCGACCTCATACTCGTCTTTGTACGCAAGCAGTTTGTACGCCGAGCGCGCAACCGCTTCGGTCAGGCGGTCGTCACCCGCCGACTGAACGCGGGCGACCAAAGCACTGAACTTGTTTGCGTACTCGGCATCCTGATACGCTGTCAGATCGGCGACCCGGCGTGCGAGCAGGTCAGGTAGCGTCGTCGACGGCGGGTTCGCGACGGGACCGCGCGCGGCGGCAACCATCGCCTCGACGGCAGGAGCATCGTGCGCGAGCAGGCGACCGAGCGCAAAGGCGCGCTTGTTGAACGGCACCTGGACGCCGTTCAACTCGATCGCGGCGTCGATGCTGGCGAGGTCGAGCGGGATCAACCCCGACTGCCACGCATAGCCCATCAGCAGGATGTTCGCGCCGATCGCGTCGCCGAGCAGCGTCGTCGCAATCGTGTCGGCAGCGATAAAGCTCGTCGCGTTGGGGTTCGCCGCCTTGCGAATCGCGCGCTCGACCTGCGCCGAGCGGAAGTCGATGTCGCGGTTGCGGACGAAGTCGCTCGTCGGGGCGATGTCGCCGTTGGCGACGACGGCAGTCCGCGTCGGGATCATCAGCGTCTGCGTTGCCTTGTCGGCGGCGACGACGGCATCGCACGCGAGGACAAGGTCGGCGGCACCGGCGATAATGCGCGGACTCGTCAGATCATCGTTCGATGCCGCCAGCCGCACGGCCGAGTAAACCGCACCGCCCTTCTGCGCCATGCCCGCCATGTCGGCGGTCGTCGCGGCGAGGCCCTGGATATGCCCGGCGGTGCCGAGCAAGGCCGATACGGTCAAGACACCCGTCCCGCCGATGCCGGTGACCATGATATTATAGCCGTGGCCAGGGCTGGGGAGGACCGGAGTCGGCACCCCCGTCAGATCGATGTCGCCCGCCGCCTTCGCCTTGCGCGGTTTCGCCCCGTCGACCGTGACGAAGCTCGGGCAGAAGCCCTTGAGGCAGCTATAGTCCTTGTTGCAGCTCGACTGGTTGATCTTGCGCTTGCGCCCGAACTCGGTTTCGACCGGCTCGATCGACACGCAATTCGACTGGACCGAGCAATCGCCGCAGCCTTCGCAGACGGCGGTATTGATAAAGACGCGCTGCGGCGGATCGACGAGTTGCTGGCGCTTGCGGCGGCGGCGCTTCTCGGCGGCGCACGTCTGGTCGAAGATGATGACCGTTGTCCCCGGCGTCGCGGCAAACTCGTCCTGGATCGCGGGGAGGGCGCTGCGATCTAACAGTCGCACTGAACTCGGCAGCGTAACACCTTGATAGCGCGACACATCATCGGTCAGAACGACGGTCTTTACTGCATTCTCGGCAACCATCTGCGCGGCGATGTTGGCAGGAGTCAGATCGCCGTCGTGGGTCTGGCCGCCGGTCATCGCGACGGCGTCGTTGAACAGGATTTTGTAAGTGATGTTGACCTTCGCCGCGATCGACTGGCGCACCGCGAGCAGGCCCGAATGGAAATAGGTGCCATCGCCAAGGTTGGCGAAGACGTGCTTGTCGGTGGTGAACGGGGCCTCGCCGACCCACGTCACGCCCTCGCCGCCCATCTGGGTGAACGTCTCGGCGCGGTCCATCCACAGCGCCATAATGTGACAGCCGATGCCAGCCAGCGTCCGCGCGCCCTCGGGGGCCTTGGTTGAGGTGTTGTGCGGGCAGCCAGAGCAGAAATACGGCGTCCGCTTGATCGGCGTCTGGTACGCCGCGGCCTTGGCATCTTGATCGTTGAAGAACGCCAGTCGGTTCCGGATCGAGTCGGTGTCATAATATTTCTGGATGCGCGCGGCGATGACATGGGCGATCGTGCCGGGGGTCAGCTCGTTGTCGGGGCTGAGCAGCCAGTTGCCGTCCTCGTCGTGCTTGCCGACGACGCGCGGGCGGACGGCCTCGCGCCAGTTATACAGCTGCCAGCGAAGCTGATGTTCGATGAATTCGCGCTTTTCCTCGATGACGAGGACCTCCTCGAGACCCTCGGCGAAGGCGCGGATGCCGTCGGGCTCGAGCGGCCACGGCATCCCGACCTTGTAGACGCGCAGACCAATTTGCGACGCGATCGCCTCGTCGATGCCAAGCTCGGTCAGCGCCTCCATTGTGTCGGCGAACGCCTTACCGGTGGTGACGATGCCGAAGCGTGGGCGCGGCGTATCCCAGACGCGGCGGTCGATGCCGTTGGCCTTGGCGAACGCCATCGCGGCAAAGCCTTTGAAGCGTTGGAGGCGGGTGTCCTCGTCGCGCCAGATGTCGTTTCCGCGGATGCCGACGCCGCCTTCGGGAAAGTCGAACGGCGGCAGGACGATGCTGCGCTGCTCGGTTGCAAGATCGACGGTCGCCGACGTCTCGACAGTATCGGCGGTCGCTTTGAACCCGACCCACGTGCCAGCGAAGCGGCTCATTGCGATGCCGAGCAGCCCGTATTCGACGAATTCGTGGACGCTCGACGGGCTGAGGAAGGGGACGAACGCCGCCTGGAAATTATGGTCGGACTGGTGGGGCAGGGTGCTCGACTTCGCGCCATGGTCGTCGCCGACGATTGCGAGGACGCCGCCATGCGGGGTCGTTCCCGCCGCATTGGCGTGTTTGATGACATCCATCGCGCGGTCGAGGCCGGGGCCCTTGCCGTACCAGATGCCGAACACGCCATCGACCGTCGCGCCGGGGCGCAGGCCGACATGCTGGCTGCCCCAGACGGCGGTTGCGCCGAGTTCTTCGTTGAGGCCCGGCTGGAAGATGATATTTTCGGCGGCGAGCAGTTTCTTCGCGCGCCACAGTTCCTGATCGTAGCCGCCGAGCGGTGACCCGCGATAGCCGCTGATGAACCCGCCGGTGTTGAGCCCCGCCGCCCGGTCGCGCGCGCGTTGGACGAGCGGCAGGCGGACGAGCGCCTGCGTCCCCGACAGAAACACACGCCCGTCAGTGAAGCGATATTTGTCGTCGAGCGAAACGGGCATTCCGGCGACCATGATCAACTCCCCAAGAGCGGCTTCTGCCTGTCGTCAGAACAGGCGATATAGGTCAACATAACTGACCTTATCGCCAACTGCAACAGGCTAGAAGCGTTTAGATACTCCGATCAGCACCTCGACATCAGGGGTGTCGTGGTTGAGGCCGATGTACGTTGCCGCGTCGAACTGTACGCTCGGCAGCGCCTTCGGGATGTACGCTGCGAACGCGTCGAAAGTCGCCTTCGTCCTTCGCCCGGTCGGATCGTCGTCGTGGACCCCGGCGAGTTCGATGCCTGCATTAAGCCCACCGAACTGGCGATTGATTCCGCCGATCATCGTGTAGCTGACATGGTGGCCCGGCCCGCCGCTATTGGCGATGCGGTCGATCTCGGGGGACAGACCGAGCGCAAAACTGGCGGGCAGGGCATAGGTGATCGGCACGATCAGCCCTTCGACGACGCTGCCGACGCCGAGCGCGGCCTTTGCTGTCGGGATGACGACGAATGGCTGGAGCGCGAGGCTGAACTTCTTGCCGTCGGGGTTGAGCAACGAC
>JBBRQR010000113.1:0-8757 GCA_038226115.1 Sphingomonadales bacterium
ATCATCGCCATCCTCGGGATGGATGAGTTGTCGGAGGAGGACAAGCTGACCGTCGCCCGCGCGCGCAAGGTCCAGCGCTTCCTCAGCCAGCCGTTCCACGTCGCCGAGATCTTCACCGGCACGCCGGGGGTGTTCGTCGCGATCGAAGATACGATCAAGGGCTTTAAGGCGATCGTCGCTGGTGAGTACGACCACCTTCCCGAAGCCGCCTTCTACCTCGTCGGCACGATCGAGGACGCGGTCAAGAAGGGCGAGCGGCTGGCGCAGGACGCGGCGTAATGGCCGACACGCTCCACTTCGAACTCGTCAGCCCGGAGAAGCTGCTGCGTTCCGGCGACGTCTACATGGTCGTCGTTCCAGGCACCGAGGGCGACTTCGGCGTCCTCCCCGGCCATGCGTCGCTCGTGTCGACGATCCGTCCCGGCGCGATCCAGGTGTTCCCGACGAGCATGTCCGACGTGCCCGAGCGCATCTTCATCGACGGCGGCTTTGCTGAGGTCGGTCCGGGCGGTCTGACGATCCTCGCCGAGAGCGCGACCCCGGTCGGTGACATCGACGTCGAGGGCACCGCGCGTAACCTTGCCGCCGCGCGTGAGGCGCTTCGCGGTGCTTCGGGCGATGCCGTGACCGCCGCCGAGGCACGCGTGGCGCGGTTCGAGGCGATGCAGGCGGTTGCCGTCAACTAAGCGACGGATCGCGCGTGACCGGCGGGTTAATGGCCAATGCGCGCCGACTTTGCTATTAGACGTGCGATGAGCGGCTGGACTCTCGACGATATCCCGTGGGCGCGGTTCGATGCGGCGGCGGTGGACGCCGACCTTCTCGCCGTGGTCAAAACCGCCGCGCTGGTCGAGGCGAATGCCCCCGACTACGTCGCCTACCTCCACGGTGTGTTCCACGACGACCCCGCTTTTGGCGCGGCGATCGGCCAATGGGGCGCCGAGGAAGAGCAGCACGGCGCGGCGCTGGGACGCTGGGCTGAGCGCGCCGACCCCGGCTTCGATTTCACCCGCGCGCTCGCCGATTTCCGGGGCGGCTACCGCATTCCGCAGGGCGTCAGCCAGTCGATCCGCGGATCGCGCACCGGCGAGCTGGTTGCGCGGCAGGTCGTCGAGACGGGCACCTCGTCCTTCTATTCGGCGATCCGCGACGCGACCGACGAGCCGGTGTTGAAGGCGATCGCGGCGCGCATCGCCGCCGATGAGTTCGCCCATTACCGGCTGTTTGCCACGCACTTCGCGCGCTACCAGGCGACGACGCCGCTCCCGCTCGCTGCTCGCCTCAAGGTCGCCGCGACGCGCTTCAGCGAAGCCGAGGACGACGAGCTCGGCTGGGCGTGGTTTGCCGCCAACGTCCTGCCCACCGACCGGACCGCGCCGTACCGTAGCGCCGTCTATACCCGCGCCTATGGCCGCCTTGCCCTGCGCCTCTATCGGCGGCCCCATGTCGACAATGGGGTCCGGATGCTGCTCCGCGCCGTCCGCCTGCCGCCGACAGGCTGGCTGTTCCGAGTGGCGTCGGCGGCGATGTGGCGACTGCTCCGGCTGCGGGTCCGCGCCCTCCCCGCCTGAACGAAGTTCACATGAAGGTCACACCCGCGCAGAACAAACTTTTACCTCTCCGGCAGCAGAGCGAACGATGGCGGGTAATCGTGCGAGTCTGCGTCGGCATCGTTCGTCCTTCGAGTCGCGTCAATCATGACGAGCAACGGCGTGTAGGACAGCGAAATCAACGCCGTAGGATAATGTACCACGCGCCGCCGCCGCCGTGGCGTGGATGGGCGGGGCGCAATGCCGCGATATACGGGCGAAGGTCGGAGCCGTGGAGCCAATCGCGCAGACTGGCCCGGATCACACCGCGCGGGCGTTGACCCTCATCATCGTCGCGCGCGCCTTTGCCGGTGATGACGAGCATCACCCGCGCCCCGGACCCCGCCGCTTCGACGACCATCTGCGTCAACAGGGCATAGGCGCGGTCGCGCGTATAGCCGTGGAGGTCGACGGTCAGGTCGGGAGCGAGACGGCCCGACCGGATCTGGCGGTCCCACCCGCCGTCGAGCGTCGCCGCGTCGACGGCAACGCGGTTGGCCGCCGCCGCGCGGCGCGGTGGCGGCGCGACGTCGGGGCCGACGTCGCGGATCGGGCGCGGCGCGGGCGCGACGACGGGAGCGACCCGCCCGGTCAGCGGGCGGATTTCAGCCGCGACGCGCGCCCACAGCGCGGCCTCGTCAGGGCCGAGGCGACGGGGCGGCATTGATTTTAAGCAACCGCTCGACCGCGACGCGCGGCAGGAGAAGCGTCACGGTCCCTGTCGCGGTGATGCCGCCGGCAACGGCACCAGCGGCGTCGCCCGACCCCCAGAACAGGTCGAGGCGGTTCGCGCCCTTGATCGCGCCGCCGGTATCCTGGGCGACGACGAGCGCGCTAAACGGGACGCCACCGACGGTCGTGTCGAGCCACAGTGGCGCGCCGAGTGGGACGAAGGCGGGATCGACGGCGACGCTCGCCCGCGGCGTCAGCGACACCCCCAGCGCCCCCGGCGGGCCACGATCGGCGGCGATCGTCAACGGCTTGAAGAAAATCTTGCTGCGGTTGGCATGGAGAATCGCCGGGGCTTCGGTGGGATGGGCGCGGAGCCAGCCGATGATCCCCGCCATCGTCGCCTGCCCCGGACCAAGCGCGCTGCGATCGCGGAGCAGCCGCCCGATGCCGGTATAAGCATGGCCGTTCTGCCCATCGTAGCCGACGCGCAACGTCGATCCGTCGGCCATCTGCAGCCGTCCCGATCCCTGAATTTCGAGGAAGAAGGCGGCATAGGGATCCGCCGCCCACGCGAGTTCGAGACCACGCCCGGTAAGCGCGCCCGCGTCGATTTCGGCGCGGTCGTAATAAGGGACAAGATGCGCCCCGGCGATGCGCCCGCGAATATGCTTGCCGGTCAGGCCCGCGTCGAACGCGCCGAGGTCGATGTCGAGCAGATCGGGCGGACGCCGGTAGATCGGGACGGCAAAGCCCGGAGCAGGCGTGCGCGACGCGGCAAGGTCGGGCTCGTAATAGCCGGTGTTCAGGCCGCGCCCGTCACGGACGACAACTGGGACCAAAGCTTGCGCGAAGAAGGTGCGGGCGTCGGTCGCGGTCGCAGCGGCGGCGCACGGTGCGACCCAATCGCCGGGCTGGGTCAGACCGCTCGCGTCGGTTCGCCTGAAGAGCGCCGGGCACGAGGCGCGAAATGCTGCAAGCGCGGAGGCGAGATCGGCGGCGGCGAAGCCGGGGCGCTGATCGAGCGCCACGCCGGGCCCAATCAATGACACCGCTGTCGGAGCGGCAACCGCAGGGGTCGGCGGCGTTGTCGGTAGTCGCGAAACCGGCGGCAGCGGGCGCGACGACAGCGTGGCAGCAGGGTGCGTCGCGCACCCCGCGAGCAATGCCATAACCCCTGCCAATGCGGCCCGGCGCACGGCCCCCACGGTCATTGGCAGCCGGACTCCGGCTGCCGGATCATGCGTCGGCGTCGGTGGCGATCAGGAGCCACGCCGGGTCGACGCCGCCGACATGACGGCTGAACGTCCACACATCGTGACCGGCGGCCGGGGCGCCATCGACGGCAATCGTCGCTTCGAAGCGGACGGTGACCTCGGCCATCTGTCCGACCATGCGCGCGGCGGTGATGGCAGCGGCGTCGACGGCGACCAGGGTATGCGCCAGCGCGGCGTCGCGATGCGAGATTGCGACGCGGAAATGGTCGAGCACCTCGTCGGACACCAGCCCCGCCATCGCTGCGGCGTCGCCGGCCCAGAAGGCGTCGAGGACCATGCGGTACGCTGCCTGCGCGCCGCCAAGGAACTTCGCGGGGTCGAACCCGGCATCGGCGTCGGCGATCGCCTGTAGCGCGGGGGCGACATCGGCGGCGGTCCCAGCGGGAACCGCAATGACGCGGCGGGCGGCAGGTTCAGCCCGGCTGACGGACGAGGCGATCGCCGTGGGTGCCGCGCCGCGCGACGGGACGACCGCTTTTTCATCGCCGGTGCGTTTGCCAAGGACGTTGACGAGGCGCAGGCCGATGAAGCCGGCGAGCATCGCCAGCAACACGATTTCGATCCAGGTACCGCTGTCGGACATGTTGTTCGCCTCGGATAACAATGACCGCTATAGCGGAGCGCGCTTCGCCGGTCCATCGTGACATAGTGTACGCATGAGAGCCAAACTAGTGCCGCCCGCCGACGAACCCTGCTTGCCCGACGGCGTGGCGGCTGCTAGCGCGTCGCCATTCCATAACGAACGAAAGACGATCATGGCCGACGAAACTGGTGGCGAACCCGCCGCCCCCGCCAACGGCTTCGACGCCGCCGAGCCTTCGGCCCCCGATGTCTCGGGCCAGCCGCAGGTCAGCATCCTGACGCAATATGTGAAGGATTTCTCGTTCGAGAACCCCAACGCGCCCGCGTCGCTCCAGATGACGACCCAGCCGCGCATCGATATCAACGTCAACGTCAACGCCAAGCGCGCCGGCGACGACCTGTACGAGGTTGAGCTCAAGATCGAGGCCAAGGCGACCAATGACGACACGACGGCGTTCGCGGTCGAACTGCTCTACGCCGGGCTGTTCGGTTTGCGGAACCTGCCTGAGGAGGCGCTCGAGCCGTTTCTGGTGGTCGAAGCGCCGCGCATCCTGTTCCCCTTCGCCCGCCGCATCGTTGCCGACGCGACGCGCGACGGTGGCTTCCCGCCGCTGATGCTCGAACCGATCGACTTCGGGTCGCTGTATATGGCGCAACAGGAGCAGGGCATGGTCGGCCGGGTCGCCGGCAACGCCTGACCGCGCTAGCGACCGCGCGGTGACCGGCTGACATGGCCTCGCTTGTCCGCGCCACCGGCACGATCGGCGGGTTGACCCTCGTCAGCCGCATCCTCGGCCTCGTCCGCGATACGTTGTTCGCGCTCGTCGTCGGGGCGGGCATGGCGTCGGACTGTTTTCTGGTCGCCTTTCGCCTGCCGAACCTGTTCCGCGCGCTGTTCGCCGAAGGAGCATTCGCGGCTGCCTTCGTCCCGATGTTCAGTCGCACGCTCGGCCCCGGACGGAGCGACGGCAGCGGCGGCGACCTTGCCGCCGGGCGAGCCTTTGCCGAAGCAGTGCTGGCGGTGCTGCTGCCGCTGCTGATCGTGTTCACGATTCTCATGGTCGCGCTGGCCGCGCCCGTCGTGTGGCTGATGACGGGCGGCTTTCCCGATGCCAGTCCCGAGAAATACCGCCTCGCGGTCGAGTTCACGCGGATCACCTTTCCGTATCTGCTGCTCATCAGCATCGTGTCGCTGCTCGGCGGCATTCTCAATTCGCTCGGGCGCTTTTGGGTCAACGCCGCCGCGCCGATTTTGCTCAACCTCGCGCTGATCGCCGGACTGGTGCTATTTCACGGGGACACGCCGGTCGCGAGCGCACGGGTCCAGTCGGCGGCAGTGACGGTTGCGGGCGTCCTCCAATTTATCTGGCTGGTCTGGGCGTGCCACCGCGCCGGGATCGACCTGCGGCTGCGTTGGCCACGGCTGACGCCGCCGGTGCGCGAACTTCTCCGCCGGATCGGCCCGGCGGCGCTCGGGGCGGGGGCGGTGCAGATCAACCTTGTCATCTCGACCGCACTCGCCGCGCGCTTCCTCGGCCAAGGCGCGATCAGCTATCTTTATTACGCCGACCGGCTCAACCAGTTGCCCCTCGGGCTGGTCGGGATCGGCATCGGCACGGTCCTGCTGCCAACCTTGTCGCGCCAGCTCGCGGGAAAGGCCGATGCCGCGGCGATGCACACTCAGAACCGCGCGATCGAGCTGGTTCTGCTGCTCACCCTGCCGGCCGCGAGCGCGCTGGTGGTCAGCGCGCTGCCGATCGTCCGGACGTTGTTCGAGCACGGCCGCTTCACAAGCGCCGATTCGATCGCGACGGCGGCGGCGCTGAGCGCCTTTTCGCTCGGCCTCCCCGCTTATGTCCTAATCAAGGTGCTAACGCCGGGTTTCCACGCGCGCGGCGACACGACGACCCCGGTGCGGATCGCGGTCGCGTCGATGCTGGTCAACCTCGTCGGCAACCTGACGCTGATCTGGAGCCTCGGCTTTGTCGGTATCGCGCTGTCGACTGCGCTGGCGGCGTGGGTCAATGCCGGGGCGCTGTTCTGGACGTTGCGTCGCCGCGCTCTGTTCGCCGTCGACTCCCGCCTTCGCCGCAATGCGTGGCGGCTGATCGCGGCGAGCGCAGCTATGGCGGGGGTTCTGATCGCCGCGAACCGCCTCGTCGCGCCGTACATGGGGGCGAGCCTGATCGCTCGCGCCGTCGCGCTCGCCGCGCTGATCGCGGCGGGCGGCGTTGCCTATCTCGCCACTGCTTATGCGCTCAAAGCGTTTTCGCTTGCCGACCTCAAGGGGCAGCTGCGAAGACGCCCCGCATGAAACGTGTCTTTTCCGGCATTCAGCCGACCGGCAACCTCCACCTCGGCAATTACCTCGGGGCGATCCGCAACTGGGTCGGGATGCAGGCCGATTTCGAGTGCATTTATTGCATCGTCGATCTCCACGCGATCACCCTGCCGCACGATCCCAAGGCGCTGGCGCAGGCGACCCGCGACATGGCGGCGGGCATCCTCGCCGCCGGGGTCGATCCGGCGCGGGCAGTGCTGTTCCACCAGAGTGCGGTGACGGCGCACGCCGAACTCGCGTGGATCCTGATGAGCATCGCCCGCACCGGGTGGCTCGACCGGATGATCCAGTTCAAAGAAAAGCGCGGTAAGGACAGCGAGGGGCCGAGCGTCGGGCTGTACACCTATCCCGTCCTCCAGGCCGCCGATATCCTTGCGTACCGCGCGACGCACGTACCGGTGGGGGAGGACCAGAAGCAGCACCTCGAACTCGCGCGCGACATCGCGATCAAGTTCAACGCGATGTACGGCGATCTGCTCGTGCCGCCGCTGCCGGTAATCGGGGCGGAAGCCGCGCGGATCATGTCGTTGCGCGACGGCAGCGCGAAAATGTCGAAGTCCGATCCGAGCGAGGCGAGCCGAATCGATCTGACCGACACCGCCGATGCCATTGCCGCCAAGATCAAGCGCGCCAAGTCGGACGCGGGCGTCCTGCCCGAAACCGCCGCCGGGCTGGCCGACCGGCCCGAGGCGAGGAACCTCGTCGGCATCTTCGCCGCGCTCAGCGGGCGCTCGGTCGACTACGTTCTCGCCGAATGGGGCGGCAAGGGCTTCGGCGCGTTCAAGCCGGCTCTCGCCGACGTTACCGTCGCCGCGCTTGCCCCTATCAACGCCGAATATGTCCGGCTGCGCGCGGACCCGGCGCACATCGACGTGGTCCTGCGCGACGGGGCGGCCCGCGCCGGGGTGATCGCGGCACCGCTATTGCGCGAGGTCTATGACGCGGTTGGGTTTCTGCGGTAGCGGCGGCAGTGTGTCCCCGATCCGGCGCTCAGCTCGCAACGCCCGAACGTAGCGTCGATAGCGCCTCCAGCGTGCACCGCTGGAAGTTTTCGAGATACGACGCGAGCCACACGAGATAGGCGCAGACGAGGATCGGCGACGGCAGCACCCTGCTGCCATTGCGTGGCGGCGCGTCGAGCAGCCCGGCCCCATGCGCGGATTGGAGCAGTTCGCGCAGCTGCGACCGTGAAATACCGAACTGCGTTGCGAGCGCGGGCAGGTCGATGGAAATCGGTTCGAGCAACGTGCCGCCATGCGCCCGCAGGCTCGTTGCAACGATATGCGTCAACAGAACCCAGCCGCCATCGCGTGCGATGAAGTGAGCTACCTCGGGAAACGGGTCGAGCGGGCGCCACCCGGCCAGCAGCGTCTCCGCACCGCCGCGCCGCATTTCCCAGCCCAGCCGATCGTGCGAGGTGCGCTGTCCGACGAAATTGTGGCTTGGATCGACGGTGTCGAGGATCGTGAAGATCGCGTGGTTCCACGCTTCGACGATGTCAACGAAGGTCGCGGTGGGCTGAAGCTGGACAACGCGATTGTCGGTGGTCGACCGAAGACGGACCAGATGGCCGCCGAGCCGCATCACGCCGAGGAAGGCGCTTACCCGCCCCGGGCTGGCGATGCCCTGCGCCGCGCACAAACGCTTGAGATTGCTCGACGTCAGGCCACTGGTCGGGCGCGCCACGTCGCGAGTGTCATAAAGGTGAAGGGTGAAGACGAGCATTTGAAAACGCCACGCCTCGGGTACGACCTTGTTCATAATGAAATTATTGACGAACAGCGCGGGCATCATCGCGTCATAGACGAGGACGCCGTCCAAAAACTGTGGACGGTCGCGAAACGACCGCATCCGCGCCCAGTCTGCTGGGGTCGTGCGCGACGAAAAGTCGGCATCGTGGCGATTAATTTCGAAACGGGGCACGAAATATGATCTTTCAAAGCGCCTGCGAGGCGATCGACACAAGTACATAGCAAACACCAAGCTCGCCTCAAGTCGGCGCGATCCCGGTACATTTGTCAAATTTTGGTCGTATCGCGGTTTCCAGTTGGAACAGACTAATAATTCTGCGAGCAAATGGACGTCAACCTAATGAGGTGTTTGTAATGAACAGGATGTTCAATCGGCGGCTGTTGCCATTGGTAGGCGCTGTCGCAGCCATATTTTTGGGCGTCGCTGCCGACGCGACAACCTATATCGGGACGCGTATCTTCGACGGCACAACAGTGAATCTTTCGATTACCACAAACGGCGTCCTTGGCACCGTCTCAGGGAGCGACATCACAGACTTTTTCGTTAG
>JBBRQR010000114.1:0-8740 GCA_038226115.1 Sphingomonadales bacterium
CCGCATCTTCAAATCCTACGACGACATCCTCGACCAGTGCTGCTTCGCCTGGAACCGCCTCACCGACCAACCGTGGCGCATCATGTCACTCGGACTGCGGACATGGGCGCATGGGTTCTGATCAGAGAGTCTTGGTATTAGGCCTTTTTCGGGAGACGTTGAGATATGCACAATGCCCAAGTCGGTTATTTCAGGGGCATGATCTGGCGGATTATGAACTCGGCCGCCTCGACTGGGGTCATTTCGACGGTGTTGACCCGGATTTCAGGCCGCTCGGGTTGTTCATAAGGACTGTCGATCCCGGTGAAGTTCTTTAATGTCCCGGCACGGGCCTTTTTATAAAGACCTTTCACGTCTCGCGCCTCTGCGACCGCGAGCGGAGTTTCAACGAAGATTTCGATGAACTCGCCCTCGGGCATCATCGCGCGAACCATGTCGCGCTCGACACGGAACGGCGAAATGAATGCGGTCAGCACGATGAGGCCAGCGTCGGTCATCAGTTTCGCGACCTCGCCGACGCGGCGGATATTTTCGATGCGATCGGCGTCGGTGAAACCCAAGTCTTTGCTCAGGCCGTGGCGGACGTTGTCGCCGTCGAGCAAAAAGGTGTGGCGGTTCATCAGGTTGAGGCGCTTTTCGACCTCATTGGCGATAGTGCTTTTGCCCGAGCCGGACAGCCCGGTGAACCACAACAGCCGTGGCGCCTGGTTCTTCAACGCGGCGTGCGCCTCGCGCCCGACGTCGGTGGCCTGGCGATGGACATTTTGGCTCCGGCGGAGCGCAAAGCGGATCATCCCCGCCGCCACCGTGGCATTGGTAATCTTGTCGATCAGGATGAACCCGCCGAGCGTGCGGTTATCGGCATAGCGTTCGAAGACGATCGGCTTGTCGGTCGAGAAATTGGCAACACCGATCGCATTAAGCTCAAGTGTCTTTGCTGCCAGCTGTTCCATCGTGTTGATATTGATTTGATATTTCGGCGGCTGGACGGTTGCACTGACCTGTTGCGTGCCGAGCTTTAGCCAATATGGGCGACCGGGCAGCATCGCCTCATCGGCCAGCCACACGATCGTCGCTTCGAACTGATCCGCGACTTCGGGTGGATTATCTGCGACGGCGACAACATCCCCGCGTGAGCAATCGATTTCGTCGGCAAAGGTGAGTGTCACCGATTGCGATGCAATGCCCCGGTCGAGATCGCCATCCATCGTCACGATACGCGTAATCGATGTTGTCTTGCCAGACGGTAGAATGCGAACCGCATCGCCGGGTCTTACCGAGCCAGCGGCGATGAGCCCGGCAAAGCCACGAAAGTCGAGGTTCGGGCGGTTGACCCATTGGACTGGCATCCGGAATGGTTTGGCCTGATCCGAGGTCATGTCGAGTTCGACCGTCTCAAGGTGCGCCATCAGCGTCGATCCCGCGTACCACGGCGTGTTCGGGCTCAGCGACGTGATATTGTCTCCCTTGAACCCTGACACCGGTATCGGCGTGAAGGCGGTGATCCCAAGCGACTTCGCGAAGGCGCGATAGTCGGCGACGATCGCGTCGTAACGCGCCTGATCATAGCCGATGAGGTCCATCTTATTCACTGCCACAACCAGATTGCGGATGCCGATGAGGTGCGCGAGGTAGCTGTGCCGCCGCGTCTGGGTCAGGATGCCCTTGCGCGCATCGACCAGAATGACAGCAAGGTCCGCCGTCGACGCTCCCGTGACCATGTTGCGCGTATATTGTTCGTGACCCGGAGTGTCGGCGATGATGAACTTGCGTTTTTCGGTCGCGAAGAAGCGATACGCTACGTCGATGGTGATGCCCTGCTCGCGCTCGGCAGCGAGGCCATCGACGAGAAGCGCAAAATCGATCTCACCGCCTTGCGTGCCGACGCGTTTGCTGTCCGCCTCGAGCGTGGCCAGCTGGTCCTCGAAGATCATCTTTGAATCATAAAGCAGTCGCCCGATAAGGGTCGATTTGCCGTCATCGACCGACCCGCAGGTGATGAAGCGCAGCAGTGACTTGTACCGATGCTTGGCGAGATATGCGTCGATGTCCGACGCAATGAGAGCATCGGTCTGGTATGCGCTTTCATGGGGCAGGGTTTCGGATATCAAAAATAACCCTCCTGTTTCTTCTTCTCCATCGAAGCATCGCCGCCATCCCGGTCAATCAACCGGCCCTGGCGTTCCGACGTTGTCGTCAGCAGCATCTCCTGAATAACCTCGGGCAGGGTCATCGCATCGCTCTCGATTGCCGCCGTCAATGGAAAGCAGCCGAGGGTGCGGAAGCGGATCGAGCGTTCGACGATGTCGGGGCGCGCACCCAACACGCGCTCCAGTCGTTCGATATCATCGGCCATGAAGAGCTGACCGTCGCGAATATAAGTCGGACGTTTCGCCGAAAAATACAGCGGCGCGATCTCGATCTTGTTCGTATGGATATACTGCCAGATATCGAGTTCGGTCCAATTTGAGATCGGGAAAACACGGATGCTTTCACTTTTAGCCTTACGGGCGTTGTAGAGGTTCCACAGCTCAGGGCGCTGGTTCTTCGGGTCCCAACCGTGCGTGGCGGTTCTGAACGAAAAGATGCGCTCCTTGGCTCGGCTCTTTTCCTCGTCGCGCCGCGCACCGCCGAAGGCGACATCGAAGCTGTATTTGTCGAGCGCCTGCTTCAGCCCTTCGGTCTTCCACATGTCGGTGTGGAGGGCGCCATGGTCGAACGGATTGATCGCGCTCGCGACGGCTTCGGGGTTTTGATAGACAAGCAGTTCCATCCCGGCGTCGCGTGCCGTCTTCTCCCGCAGCGCGTACATCGCCTTGAATTTCCATGTTGTGTCGATATGGAGCAGCGGAAATGGTGGCGGCGACGGGAAATACGCTTTCTTCGCCAAGTGCACCATCACTGCAGAGTCTTTGCCGACCGAATAGAGCATCACGGGCCGGCTCGCCTCCGCAACAACTTCCCGCAAGATATGAATGCTCTCCGCTTCAAGGCGTTCGAGATGGGTGAGCGTCTGGGGCACAGCAGTTCCGTCTGATCGATCGAACCGTAATCGCAGTGACCCGGCGCCAACTCCAGTCGAAAAATCTAAACCACGATGCAGCCGTGCTTGTAGACTGCTTCAATGCGCAAGCGACCGATTTGTAAACTTCGCATCGTGGATGACTGACCCGGCGGCGACCGTGGTCATGCGGCGACGGCGGCTGGCGTTTCAGCCACAGCGGTTGCCGGTTCACGCTCCCAGCGCAGATTACCAGCGTATCGCCATGCCATTTGTCCGGTTTCGTCGAGCGCGAACAAGTGTAACCAACGGTTATCGAACAGGTCGCGAACGCCCGGATGGCGAGCGAGGATCGCAGTTATCGCGTCACTCGGAGCCTCGATGCATACGGTCAGGCGGAGCGGTTCATGCGCGAGGCGATCGCCGTCGTGGACCGACTGCCACGGCAGTCCGGTACGCAAAATCCCGCCATTGCCCTCGACGACCCCGATCCCGCCGACAACATTATGGAGCAATTTGTTCCCTCCGCCAAAAAGTGTCGGGGCGACAACCGAGCCATAATATTGCAGGCTGATCCAGCTCGCGACGACGACGGGAGCTGTAATTATCAGCTCAAGTACGCCGAAATCGGTGTCACGGTGCCAGTCATAGTCGTGGAGGAAAGCGCGTCCGGCGAGGTCGCGGCCGCGGGTGCGCGATCGCGGCGCAGCAATGAATGTCTGGCACCCCGCCAGCGCCCATTCCGGGCGAATCTCGGCCCAGTCGCGGCTGCGCCGGACGACGCTTGCTGCTCCATCGGCACAAGGAAGGCGAAGCGCACGTTCGCCACGGGCCATCGCCCCGGCTGCGGCGAACCAGCCCTGGGCTTGCGCGAGGTGAGGCGCACGTGCGTCGACCGGATGATCGTTGGCATAAAGCGTCACGGCATCGGTCGTCGTGTCATGCAGCGCAGCGACGAACAGCGTCCCGTCGGGAATGGCGATGTCGTGGGACGACAAAGCTCGGCGCACATCGTGGTCATTGAGTAGACTGGCGAGGAGGCGCGCGTTGACCTCCCCCGAATAGCCGCCGCATGCCCCACAATGAAGCGCGCTCGCATGGGGGTTGTTCACCACGCTCGCCCCATGCCCGGCGAGAATGACGAGGGGGGCGATGCCGTCGGTCAGTGACATCGCGCGCAAGACGCTTGCCGCCATTTTTATCCTCGTCGCCAAGTCGAGCGTCGGGTCGGGATGCGGCGTCGGGTCGACCCCGGATGCACCGTGCTTCCAGCCCAGCGTGTCGCGGATCAACTTGATCGCGTAGGTTGGCGCGGCGGCCTCGACAAAGGCGAACGACGAGATCGCCGCAAGCTTAAACCGCTCCCACGCGCGGGTGACGCGGACATCAAGCCGCGCGCTGGTGTCGGCTGGAGCATCTGCCGGACTGCCAGCGCGCGTAACAATGCCCGCATTGAGGAGGACCGGCAGGCGGTGCTCGGCGACGTCGGAACCAAGCCGGTAGTGCGAGGCGGTTATTCCGAAGAAGCCGGCAAATCCGAGCGTCTGGATACGCGGGTCAATCCGTTCGAGCGCGCGGCGAAAGACCTCCGATCGTACATCGATGCAAAAGGCGACCTGCAATACCGGTGCCTCGGTTCTCGCGTCAGTGGGGACATAAGCAAGCGTCGCCGCCATTGTCCGTTGCGCCGCGCGTT
Organism: Sphingomonadales bacterium; assembly: GCA_038226115.1. Lineage (GTDB taxonomy): Bacteria > Pseudomonadota > Alphaproteobacteria > Sphingomonadales > Sphingomonadaceae > Polymorphobacter_B. The sequence goes on from JBBRQR010000114.1 coordinate 4,698, forward strand.
CTGCCGCTTCCTGAAGAATGGCATCAACGATCTGTATGTCGCTTGCGACCAGAGGTTCGGCATGAGCGGCGAGCGTCGCTTCCCATTGCCCGGTTATTTGCGCGCCATAGTGATCGAACAAGGCGGCTTCCCAAAGCAGGCGCACGCTCAGCAAATCGTCGATCGTCGCGTCGCTTCCGCCGCCAAGCTCGGCCTGCCAGCGGCGATAGCGCGCCGCTTGCGCCCAGCCCCCAAGGGTCGTCAGCAAGGCGTGGAAATAGCTTGAGGCGGCGGCATCGGACACGTCAAGACGCGCGACAGCGTAGACTAGGCCTTCGAAAGGAGTCTCGGGAGCATTGGCAACGCTGGCGGCAAAGCTGCGCAAGCCGAGCAACTCAGGGGTCAGGTCGTGGGTCGCGACGGCCCGCCACGCGGCATAGGCGGAGCGACCTTTGGGGGCCATCCACAGCGCCTGCCCCTCGTCGAACCACCCGGCCGCCCATGTCCCGAAACGATCGGCGATAATCGCCGGCCAGTCGATGCCGGACGCCTTGGCGGCAAGGTCGGCGATTGTCGGCAGCGCGGCAGGTCGAAGCGTGGGTTTGCGGGCTGCGGCCAGCAGCGCGGCAACACTTGCCGGTCGACGATCCGCGTCTGCCGCCGCTAGCGCCGCCGCCAGATCGGCATCACTGATCGCGCCGGCGGTGATTTGGGCGGTGTACCATGTGCGTGGCATCGTTACCGAAACTCCAGCAACTCGTGCCATGCGGGCGGCAACGTGCGTCAAATCCTCATTCGACTGACCGAGGAACGGATTGACGGCGACCGTGGCGGCGAGCGGCCATGCGGGTGGAATGGCATCAGCGGCGCTTTTGACGGCGGCGTGGAGGGGGTCGGTCGTGGCATCGCGATTCATACGGGTATCCTCTGCGTCACAGGGGTGGGTCGCACGCGCCAGCCGCCCGAAAGACGGTCGGTAAGTGCGTTGATGTAAAGTCCGTTCGCGAGGTGAACGCGCAGGCCCGCTGCCGCCGGATGATAAGCCCACAAGGGGAAAAGGGCCTGTGCGACTGCGACCAGACCGAAGCTGACGACCGCGAGGACGATCAGCACCCATTCCAGCGGTCCCGGAAAGCGGGGGGGAGGAACGCTCATCCCCAGCAGCCACTCAGCCGATAGATGGAGCGTGAAATAGCCGATGGTGGCGACGGCAGCGATCACCGCCAATCGCCGCGTCAATGCTCTCGGCGCAGCATCGGCAAGTCCCTGAGCAAGCAGATAGGCAATGCCGAAGACCAGTATCGCGCCGAGGGCTAGTGCCTGCGGCGACTGCCCCAGGATCGCTGCTGCGGCCGCTCCGATGATTCCATAGATCGCCAGCGCGATGACGAAGGCCCGCCCGACGGCGGCGGGGTTCGGCACTGCAACCGGCCCCGGACGGCGGAACGTTGCAATTCGCTCAACCGCGCCGCCCGATGACAGGAAAGCATGAGCCTTATACAACGAATGGGCGACGATGTGGAGCAGCGCGAGCGGGAAAAGCGCCAACCCGCACTGCATCGTCATGAAGCCCATCTGCGCGATTGTCGACCACGCCAGCGACGTCTTGACCGCCGATTGAGTCAGCATGACTAGTCCGCCGAACAGCGCGGTAAACCCGCCGATCATCACTAGCGCCGCTAGTACCCCAGGCGACTGCACCATGACATCGGCGAAGCGGATGAGCAGGAAGCCGCCGGCATTGATCACCCCGGCGTGGAGCAGCGCCGAAACGGGGGTGGGTGCCTCCATCACCTCGGTCAGCCAGCCGTGGACCGGAAACTGCGCCGATTTGAGTAACGCAGCGATGGCTAACAGTGCAGCCGCTGCGGTCATGCCTCCGCCATTCTGTCGCGCAGCGGCGTCGATCGCGGCAATGTCGCCGGTGCCGTAATGCATAAACAGCATCGTCGCCGCGATAACGAGCGCCGCGTCGCTCAGGCGCGCGATCACGAATTTCTTCCGCGCAACTCGCTGCGCGGCAGCACGATCGGAGTAAAATAACAGCAGTTGCGTCAAGCCGAGACTGGTCAAGCTCCACGCCGCAACCAGCACGATAAGATTACCGGCAACCACGAGCGTCAGGACGCTGGCAAGCGTCATGCACAGCCATGCCATGAACCGGCCCTGGCGCGCCTCACCGTCGAGATAGGTCGTAGAAAACCGCACGACCACCCAGCCGACGAAACTGACCAGCAGGAGCATCGTCGCGCTGACCACGTCGAGCCGGATCGCAAAACCAAGGCCATTGGCGCCGAGCAGGGGGCTTGTTCCCGGCTCGGTTGCGGCCAGTGATCCCACTGTCGCCAGTGCTGCAACGACTGCCGCTGCCATAAGCACCTCAATCATCAGGGCCGCAGTTTGTGGCAGGCGGTCGTTCCAACCGGCCCCGATCGCCGCCGCTGCAAACGCCAGCAGGGGCGCACCAATCGGTACAAGACAGATCATCGGCGAACCCTCGTTCATGCAGCGCGTGGCGGGTGATCTATCGGGCATCCCCAATAATCAAAAATACATTGCGTTCTCACTTACGTTCTGTTTTACAGAACGAAGCATGTCAGAGCTGAACTTCAATCACCTGCGCTATTTTTGGGCGGTCGCGCTCGACGGCAACCTTACGCGCACAGCAACGCGACTCAATGTTTCACAATCGGCGCTGTCGACCCAGATTCGTAAACTTGAGCAGCGACTTGGCGTCGATCTGTTCGAGCGCCGCAGCAAAGGTCTGCACCTAACCGAGGCGGGACATATCGCGCTCGACCATGCCGACGCGATTTTTGCCGTGGGGCGCGATCTTCTTGGCACCATCAGGCAGACAGGGTCGGCACGACACGCGGTACGTATCGGCGCGTTAGCGACGCTGTCGCGGAATTTTCAGATCGGCTTCCTCCAGCCATTGCTCCACCGTACCGATGTCGAGATCGTCCTACGTTCTGGAAGCGCCGAGGAATTGTTGCGAGGCCTGCAGTCGGTAACCCTCGATGTCGTGCTGACGAACCGGGCACCCGATATCGATGCGCTAACCCCGTTTATCATTCACAACCTGTCATCCCAGCACGTCAGCCTCGTAGGCGCCCCTGCGCTGCTTGGATCAACGCGAACCATTGCCGAACTACTCGCGGTGCATCCAATCATTTTGCCGACACACGGCAGTAGCGTTCGTGTCGGTTTCGATGCTTTGGCAGACCGCCTTGGCCTGCGCCCGCAGATCGCTGCAGAAGTCGACGACGTCGCAATGATGCGCTTACTCGTTCGCGAAGGAGTCGCCCTCGCCGTGCTACCGCCAATCGCCGTGCTCGACGAGCTCGCGACCGGGCTTTTGATCGAGGCCGACGAGCTTCCCGGCATCGTCGAAACCTTTTACGCCGTCACGATCGACCGCCGCTTTCCCAACCCGATCGTAAGATCATTGCTCGAAAGCGCGCGCGATCAAAATCGCCAATGAGCGCGTCGATCGTGCCGTGCCCTGCTCGCGATCAGGTCCGAAACCAGCCTGTTTTGCGCGCGCCCGACTCAGCAGTCATCGCACTGACGGTGTCGCCGGTTAGGCCGCGCGTTTTCAGGCCATCGAGAACGAGTTCGACAACGCGCGCACGGTCGAGCGCAGGACGAATCGCGTCATCATCAAGTTCCAGCCCGTCGTGGAACAGCGCGATCTCTCCACCGCGAACGACATCAAGAACCTTGTTCGCCGCCGTTTCGGGCGAGCAGTCGAGCCAGTCTTCGGCGTAGGGACCCCAGACAACGACCTGCAGGCCGAGCGACTTGGCGATCGCATAGGTCGCAACCGACTGGGCGCCGTAAGGCGGACGGAACAGAAGGATCCGCTTTCCGGCAATCGTTTCGATCGCGGCTTTTGCGGCCGCAAGTCTCGACCGGACCTCGCCAGTCGGCAATTGCGTCAGACGATCATGGCGGTCGCAGTGCAGCCCGATCTCGTGACCCTGGTCGACGATGTCTCGAACGATATGCGGCAACCGCTCGGCAAGATCGCTGAGAACGAAGAAGGTGGCGTGCGCACCGGC
>JBBRQR010000115.1:0-8669 GCA_038226115.1 Sphingomonadales bacterium
ACACGCCCGGTCAGGAAACGGTGGCCGCCGATGTTGCCGAGGAAGAACCAGACGACATAGGTGATGAGCGTCGACGCGACTGGCGGACCGACCTCGTGCGGCGAATAGCGATCGATGGCCATCGTGCGTCTCCCGAACTGTGTTACGCCACTAACATAGTCGTTCGCGCGCCGGGTTCAACGTCCCGGGGGCGAGTCGCAGGTCATCGCCCGGTCTGTGCGCGGTGCATAAGCTTCGCATCGGCGAGGACGAGCGCCATCATCGCCTCGGCAACGGGGGCAGCGCGGATGCCAACGCACGGGTCGTGGCGGCCCTTGGTGACGATTTCGGTCGCCTCGCCGGTCGTGGTGATCGTCGGCACCGGTGTCAGGATCGACGACGTCGGCTTGAGCGCGATCCGCACGACGACCGGCTGGCCGGTGCTAATCCCCCCCGCCGTGCCACCCGCATGGTTCGCGGCAAAGACCGGGCGGCCGTCCGACCCCGGTGACATCGCGTCGGCATTCTCCTCACCGCGCAGACGGGCAGCGGCGAACCCGTCGCCGATCTCGACACCCTTAACCGCGTTGATGCTCATCATCGCGCTCGCGAGCTGCCCGTCGAGCTTGGCATAGACCGGCGACCCCCACCCTGGCGGCACGCCAGTCGCGACGCATTCGACGACCGCGCCGAGCGACGACCCCGCCTTGCGCGCGGCGTCGAGCAAGACTTCCCACCGCGCAGCGGCGGCGGGGTCGGGGCAGAAGAACGGGTTGCGGTCGATCTCGGCATCGTCGAAGTTCGCCCGGTCGATCGCGTCGCCGCCCAATTCAACGAGATAGGCGCGGAGGCTCGCCTCGGGAATCACCAGCCGCGCGACCGCGCCGGCCGCGACGCGGCTCGCCGTCTCGCGCGCCGATGCCCGACCACCGCCGCGCGGGTCACGCAGGCCGTATTTGGCGTCATAGGCGTAGTCGGCGTGGCCGGGGCGGTAGGCAACGGCGATCTCGCCATAATCCTTCGACCGCTGATCGACGTTGTCGATCATCAAATGGATCGGCGTGCCGGTCGTGCGCCCGTCGTAGACACCCGACATAATGCGGACGAGGTCGGGCTCCTGTCGCTGGGTCGTGAAGCGCGACGTACCCGGACGGCGCTTGTCGAGCCACGGCTGGACATCGGCCTCGCTCAGCACCAGCCCCGGCGGGCAGCCGTCGACTACCGCACCGATCGCGGGGCCGTGCGATTCACCCCAGGTGGTGAAGCGGAAGACGTGGCCGAAGGTGTTAAAGCTCATTCGGAAGACCGTGCAAAATGAGCAATGAGCCATCGACGGTCGTCAGTTGTAAAATTCTCTACCGCCTTCACCATTCCGGCTGAGTCAAATGAACGGAACTCGCATCCAGTCCTCAAATAGCGATTATGCCAATCTGGACCCGAGTGACCCACCGCTAAATAGCCCACTAGGGATTCGAATTTTTCATCAACCTTGAAATGGTGATTAAAGTTGGCGCTGAGGGCAAGGTACATTTTAGTTAGATTGTGACCATACGTTTTGCGGACCGTTTCAAGCGATCGAGTACGACGCAGGTCAGCTTTAAAAATCAATTCCAAACCATGAGCAATTAATAACTGTATTGGGTAATCGAATCGACGAAGATTTATCGCTGCTAGAGCAGAACGTGCGGTGTCGAGGTAGCATACCCCCAGGTTATAGAATCCGATCGGTTCGCTCGTCTCGACGTCGGTGGTCACGCCACGTTGATATCCGGCGCGTCTTCGGCCTTCATCCCGATGACGTTGTACCCCGCGTCGACGTGGTGAACCTCCCCGGTCACCCCGCTCGACAGGTCGGACAGCAAATACACGCCCGCGCCGCCGACGTCGTCAATCGTCACGTTGCGGCGGAGCGGCGAATTATATTCGTTCCATTTCAGGATGTAGCGGAAGTCGCCGATGCCGCTCGCCGCCAGCGTCTTGATTGGGCCGGCGCTGATCGCGTTGACGCGGACCTTGTCGGGGCCGAGGTCCGTCGCGAGGTAGCGGACACTCGTCTCGAGCGCGGCCTTGGCGACGCCCATGACGTTGTAATGCGGGATGACCTTTTCGGCGCCGTAATAGCTGAGCGTCAGCAGGGAGCCGCCGTCGGGCATCATCGCCAGCGCGCGCTGGGCGACGGCGGTGAAGCTGAACACGCTGATATTCATCGTCTGGACGAAATTCTCCGCCGACGTGTCGACATAGCGCCCGCGCAATTCGTTCTTGTCCGAAAAGCCGATCGCGTGGACGAGGAAGTCGATCGTCGGCCACTTCGCTTTGAGCGTTGCAAAGCACCCGTCGAGCGAAACGGTGTCGGAGACGTCGCATTCGATCAGGAACGGGCCGTCGTCGCCCTCGGGCAGTGGCAGACTTGCCGCCAGCGGGCGCACGCGCTTCTCCAGCGCCTCGCCCTGGTAGCTGAAGGCGATCTCGCCGCCCTCGCGCGCCACCGCCTGCGCGATTCCCCACGCCAGACTGCGATCATTGGCGACGCCCATGATCAGCCCGCGCTTGCCCGCCATCAATCCCGGCATCTACACCCCTGCTTCGACTATCCCAGCGTTCTGGCGCAGTTTGGGAACAATCGCCAGCGCGGCGTTGAGTTGGGCGCCGATCACCAGCCCCAATCCGATGATATAGAAGAACAGCAGCGCGACGATTACCCCGGCGAGGCTGCCGTAGGTCAAATTATATCCGCCGAACAACCCGAGGATCGCGGGGAGCACCATTGTTGTCCCCATCCAGACGACGGTAATGAGCAGCGGACCCGGCCAGATCGGGGCATTCCCCTCGCGAATTTCGCGCGGGCTGAGCGCATAAAAGACGCCCCATAGCGCAACGAATAATGCAAGCGCAGGGGCGATCCGGCTCAGGCCAACGACATCGAGAACATATCCGTTGAATGGCAACAGGCGCGTGATGAACTGCTCGATCGCCGTCATCATCACCTGCACCGCAAAGGCGACGAGCATCAGCCCGACCGCGCCGACGATGAGCAGCATCGCGCCAAGGCGATATTCCCACACCGGACGCAACGAAGTCGTGCCATAGGCTCGGCGCAGAATCTCGCGGATCGTCTCGATAAAGCCGCTGACGGTCCACAGCGTGACGACGATGCCGAGTGTCAGCAGCCCCTTTTGCGAGCGCGCGGCGATGACTTCCTTGATCGGCTTGGCGATTAGCGTCCCGACGTCGGCCGGAACGGTATGGAGAAAGGCGCTGATTGCGTGGACGCCGTCGGCGGTTCGCCCCAGCGCCCCCGCCACCGTCGCGACGACGATGAAAAACGGGAACAACGTCAGCAGCGACAGATACGCGAGGTTTCCGGCGAGGGTGAAGCCGTCGTTCCATGTGTGGCCGACGACGCGCGCAACGATCCGCCACGGGCGCGTTGCCATGAGCCGAGCGACAATCGCCGGTAACCGCATTCTACCGCCCCTTCAGTCGACGCCGAGCGCGCTCCGCGGGTTGCGCGCAGCATCGCCGGTCCAACGCTCGGCAAAGGCGCGAAGCTCCGCGTCGTCGGCGGGGAGATCGATCGCGACCGTCGCGAGCAGATCGCCGCGCGTCGCGTCGGCGCGGGTAAAACCGCGACCGCGCAGCCGCAGCGTCCGCCCCGACGTCGTCCCCGCCGCAATGCCGAGCATGACGGGGCCGTCGGGAGTCGGCACCTTGACCTTCGCGCCGAGGACCGCCTCGCCAAGCCTGATCGGCAGGTCGAGGCGAATATCGTCGCCATCGCGGCGCATGAAGCGGTGGGCGGCGATGTCGAGCGTAACCAGCGCGTCGCCTGCGCCACCGGGACCCGCCTGCCCCTGCCCGCCCATTCGCACCTGCCGCCCCGATTCGAACCCCGGTGGCAATTTTAGGTCGAGCGTCTTGCCGTTCTGCAACGAAATGCGTTGTGCCTTGAGAAGCGCCGCATCCTCGAACGGGACGTTGAGGCGGTAGGCGACATCACCGCCCTTTTGTGGTGCAGCGCGCGCACGCGGATCCTGACCGAACGGCGAACCGCCGCCGGCGCGCCCGCCAAACAGCTCGCTGAACAGGTCGGACGGGTCGCCGCCGAAATCGAAGCGACTTCCGCCGCCGGGGCCAGCGCCGCCGAATCCGCCCGATCCGGGGTTGAAGCCGCCGCCGCCAAAACCGCCGCCACCAAACCCCGGCGGGGCCTTGGGCTGGCCATCGGCATCGATCTCGCCGCGATCATACTTGGCGCGCTCGTCGGCATCGGACAGGATCGTGTACGCCGCCGACACATCCTTGAACCGCGCCAGGGCGGCAGCGTCGCCGGCATGCGTATCGGGGTGATTGGCCTTGGCGAGCTTACGGTACGCCTTTTTGATGTCGGCCGCGCTCGCGCCGCGCGCGACGCCGAGAGTCGAGTAAAGGTCTTTCGCCATGCCCGTCAGTCACCACAGCCGTCGGTTGCCGTCCATTGTTGCCGGCCGACAACACGCCCGTAAATAGGGCACACAGCGCAGCGGGCAAGTCCGGGACGCCGATGAACGCGAGCCAACAGTCGGCCCAATGTTACGTTCATGGAACGGGACGCATAAAAGCATCGTTACAGCGCCATCAATCAATGGGAGACCTATCATGCGTAAGTTGATTATCGCCGCACTCGCCGCCACCACCCTCGCCGGATCCGCCAGCGCCCAGCAGACCTGCGAGCAGCGCAGCCAGAACCGCACCGTCGGCACCGTCGCCGGGGCCGGTGTCGGTGCCATCCTCGGTAAGGTCATCGGCGGCGATACGCTCGGTACCGTCCTCGGCGCTGTCGCCGGCGGTGTCGCCGGAAACCAGGTCACGCGGGGCTCGCAGGATTGCACCCACGCTTATGGCTATTACGACAACGGAAGTCAGTGGCACGCTAACCGCGTCGATCCCGCCGCCGCGACCGGATTTTACGACCGTGACGGTCGCTGGGTTACCGGTGCCCCCGCCGGTTATTACGATCGCAACGGCCAGTGGGTCACGACCGATGCGTCGCGCGGCTATCGCGACCGTAACGGTTATTGGGTTCCTGCTGGTGCCAACGGCTATTATACCGCCAACGGCACTTACGTAACGGCTCAGCCGACCACCCAGCAGGGCTATGTCGATCCGCGTTATGCGAGCAACGACCCGCGTTATGCCAACAACGATCCGCGTTATGCGAATAACGATCCGCGCTACGCCAATACGGATCCGCGCTACGCCACCACCGATCCGCGCTATGCCAACAACGATCAGCGTGGGTACAGCAACGATCCGCGCGATACCGTCGATCCCCGCGACTATCGCGGACGTATTTCGCGCATCAGTCAGCGGATCGATCGTGCCGTCAGCGATGGCTCGATGACGTCGACGCAGGCGTATCGTGCGCGCCGCGACCTGCAGGCGGTCAACCGTCTCGCGGCGTCGTACCCGCACTACCGCGATGGCTCGCTGTCGGCGCGTAACCAGTCGATCATCAACACGCGCCTCGACACGATCAACGGGCGGATCCGCCAGACGCGCGAAGACGCTCGCAACAACTAAGTCGCACCGCGAACGGTGGCCCCGGCGATTGCCGGGGCCACCGCAGCGGCTTAGAAGGCAGGGGTGACCGAACCCTTTACCCGCTTCGCCGATTGGTTTGCCGCCGCTGAGGCGAGCGAGCCCAACGACCCGAACGCAATGGCATTGGCCACCGCCACGCCGGACGGCCGACCGGCGGTGCGAATTGTTCTGTTGAAGGCGTGGGACGATCGCGGCTTCGTGTTCTACACCAACCTCGACAGCCGCAAGGGCGTCGAGCTGAGCGCCAACCCGTTCGTCCAGCTCGACTTCCACTGGAAATCGCTCCGTCGCCAAGTACGCATCGACGGGCGCGCCGAGCCGGTCCCATCACCTGAAGCCGACGCGTATTTCGCCACCCGCCCGCGTTCGTCGCAGTTGGGGGCATGGGCATCGGACCAGTCGCGCCCACTCGCCGACCGCGCCGAATTCGACGCGCGCCTCGCCGCTGTCACGGTGCGGTTTGCCGACGATCCTGTTCCCCGCCCGCCGCGTTGGTCGGGGTTCCGCGTCGTTCCCAGCACGATCGAGTTCTGGCACGACCGCGACTTCCGCCACCACGAACGCGAGCTGTTCACCCGCAGCGCTGACGGCTGGACTTACGGGCTGCTCTTCCCGTGAGCGCATGACCGACGCCGCCAGTATCAACGAGCGCGCCGCCCTTACGCGCCGCGCGGCGGTCGCATCGGTAACGGCGGCGACCATCCTGTTATTTCTTAAAGCCTATGCCGCTCGCGCGACGGGATCGGTGGCGATGCTCGGCAGCCTTGCCGACACCGGGCTCGACCTGCTGTCGAGCCTCGTCACCCTGTACGCCGTCTGGCTTGCGGCGCAGCCCGCCGACGCCGATCACCGCTTCGGCCACGGCAAGGCGGAGGCAATCGCCGCTCTCATGCAGACGCTCGTCATCCTCGGCTCGGCGGTCGCGATCGGCGTGCGCGCGGTGCTGCAATTCGGCGTCCACGACCTGCCGCGCCGCGCCGATGTCGGCATCGGTGTATCGGTCGTCGCGGTCGCGCTAACCCTCGTCCTCGTCGCGTATCAGCGCCACGTCGTCCGTGCGACGGCGTCGATCGCGATCACGACCGATCAACTCCATTACCAATCCGACCTGCTCCTCAACCTCGCCGTCATCGTCGCGCTTGGCCTCGAGGTGTTCGCCGGGCTGCACGGCGCCGATGCGGTGTTCGGCATCGGCATCGCCCTGTATCTCGCTTATGGTGCGGTCAGTTCGGCACGCGCCGCGCTCGACATGCTGATGGACCGCGAATGGCCCGAGGCGAAGCGCCAGACCTTGCTCGCCGTCGTCGCGCGCCACCCCAAGGTCGACGGCGTCCACGAGCTGCGCACAAGGTCGAGCGGGGTCACCGACTTCATCCAATTCCACGTCTGGCTCGCCCCCGACATGACCGTCGGTGCGGCGCACGCGATCGTCGACGAAATCGAAGCCGACGTCGCCGCTTCCTTCCCGGGCGCTGAAATCCTGATCCACGTCGATCCGCTGGGCCACTACGACCGCCCGCAGGTGCTTGGGGCCTAGACCAACGCCGTTGGCGGGCCACAGACGGTGCGTTGTATGCGTCTTACCAATGTGCATGGAGTCGAACATGTCAGGGTCTGCCAGTTCCGAGCGACCGACCGATGTTTCGATGAACATCGCCTTGGTCGACGAGGAAGTTGCAATCGGCATCGCGCTCGGCATGCTGCTATACGGGTTTTGAACCGAAGACTGCTCCGTTTTATTCCGAACCCTCGTTGATGTGAAAGCCTCCCCCGTGAGAATTCCATTCCACCAGATCGATGCCTTCGCCGACCGCGCGTTCACCGGCAATCCGGCGGCGGTCATGTTGCTTGCCGAATGGCTCGACGACGCGACGCTGCTCAGCATTGCCGCCGAGAACAACCTTGCCGAAACCGCTTTCCTCGTCACGCGCGCCGACGGCGTTGCCGACTATGATCTGCGCTGGTTCGCCCCGGCGTGCGAAGTGGCGCTGTGCGGTCACGCCACACTCGCGTCGGGATCGTGGGCGCTCGCGCGCGGCCCAGCCATTGACCGCGTTACCTTCGCCACGCGCAAGGCTGGAGTGTTGACGGTTGCGCGCGACGGCGCTGGTTTCACCCTCGATCTCCCGGCTCGTGGCCCGCGCATGATCGACAATCCCGAATTAGCGGCGGCAACGGCGGAGGCGATCGGCGCGACACCGCAGGCGTTGCTGATGTTTGACGACGACTATCTCGTCGCGGTGTTCGCAACCGCTGCCGAGGTTCGCGCACTGCGCCCCGACGCCGGTGCGGTGATGGCGCTCGACACCGGCCCCGATCTGCTGCTGATCGCGACCGCTCCCGGCACCGGCGATGCCAGCGGCGCCGACGTCGTCAGCCGCGCCTTCGCCTATGAGGCTGGCATTGGCGAAGACCCCGTCACCGGGTCGGCGCATTGTGTCATCGCGCCATATTGGGCCGATCGGTTCGAACGCGACGCCTTCACCGCCTATCAGGCAAGCGCGCGCGGCGGCCATGTCGCGTGCCGCGTCGACCGCGACGCTGGGCGCGTTGTCCTCGGTGGTGGGTGTGTCGCAATGATCGAGGGCGTTTTTCAGCTCTGACACGGTGTCTCGCTCGACCACGGCGGTGCCAGCAAAAAGGCCTGTCCTACACGGGTAAAATCAGCGTAGCCTCATCTCGATGGTCCCGCCCCCGCCCCTTTTAACCCACAAGACTCCATTATCTCGGGTCACCCATCGTAGCCCGAATGCCGATGCATAATCCTATACGGTTACTAATTGTAGGAAAGCCACTGTAGGCTTTGTGAGCTTCCACCAAACTGCGCGACGTGATTTCAACTCCGCTACGTGTGAGCTTCCGACGATTAGAGCCGCTGCGAATTACTAAATCTAATGAACCTGTTAGGTTCGAGCCTTTAACGGTATCCCGCGCCATTGCACCCGAAGCTTACACTGCGTATTATCACTCCGTACTTCTTGGAGTTGCGACGATGAACGCCCCTGTCAGATCCGGCACCTTCGTCCCCGCCGCCAAGGACCTCCACCTGCCGACGTTCAAGGAATTGAGCCACTTACCGGGTACCAAGCCGCACCCTCTGCCGTTGC
>JBBRQR010000116.1:0-8631 GCA_038226115.1 Sphingomonadales bacterium
CCAGCACGATGCGATAGCCTTCGGCGCGCAGCGCCTTGCACGCCTGCGTGCCCGAATAATCGAACTCGCACGCCTGCCCGATGATGATGGGGCCCGCGCCGATGATGAGGATGGTATGGATGTCGGTGCGTTTGGGCATTATAGCTATTTTAAGTCCAAAGTAGTGAGTCTTAGCAAGAACCGTGCAGCATCAGTTACATCGATAGCTTGTGCACCAAAGATCATTCTCCGACCCTCCAATGGGTAACTATCGTATACGTCTAATTTGATGTTAGCCACGCTATTGCGAATTTTTCGCTCCAACTGCTGACGAAGCACTAAAAGATCAAAGGCTTGTCCGGTAATTCTCCCGACCAAAGCGTTGCACAGTATCTCTCTTGCGCTCCTGATCGCAAGCTCGGCGAGAAACCAATTAGCTCCGAACTCAACAGCGAGGCCATGTCGAGTAACAGTCAAGCGATCCGCATGGCGAAGCGCTCGCACGCTTTTGCCCGATGAATGTGTAAGCCACCACGCTGAGGATCGTACTAGATCAACTACAATCTCGGGAGGAACGGCACCGGCCGAATAGAGCCAAGGCATCGAAAAAAGCGTTGTTTGCAATCTTGTACGCTTTGAGACTTCCGCGATATCAACGCCGACCTGACCGGCACGTGCTTGACGAACGACAGATGAGAGTTGCTCGGCAACCGCTAAAGCGCGGTCCCAACTATTTTGTGTTTTCTCTCCGCCCAAGCTAGTGACAAACTGCTCAAACAAATAATGACTATCCTGCGGCCCCGGGCTCGCTTCGGGGTGATACTGCACACTGAACGCACTGCCGTCCGCCAGTTCGAGCCCCGCGAGCGAGCCGTCGAACAGGCTGACGTGGGTCGCCCGCACCCTCTCCGGCAGCGACGCCGTATCAACCGCAAAGCCGTGGTTCATGCTGGTGATCTCGACGCGGCCGTCGCTCAGCCGTTTGACCGGGTGGTTTGCGCCGCGGTGGCCTTGGTGCATCTTGTACGTCCGCGCGCCGACTGCGAGGCCGAGCAACTGGTGGCCGAGGCAGATGCCGAACAGCGGCACTCGGGCGTTGAGCACCGCCTGGATCATCGGCACGGCGTAGACCCCCGTCGCGGCGGGATCGCCGGGGCCGTTCGACAGGAAGATGCCGTCGGGCTTGTGCGCCATGATCTCGTCGAACGTCGCCGCCGCCGGCACGATCGTCACCCGCGCGCCCGCCGCGACGAGGTTGCGCAGGATGTTGCGCTTGATCCCGTAATCGACCGCGACGACGCGCGGGCCGTTGGGGTTTGACGCGTGGGTCGCGTAGCCCTGCCCCAGCGTCCACAGCCCGTCGTCCCAGCCGTAGCTCTGCGTCGTCGAGACTTGCTTGGCGAGGTCCATGCCCTCGAGCCCCGGCCACGCCGCCGCCTGCGCGAGGAGCGCGGGGACGTCGAAGTCGCCGCTCGCCGAATGGGCGATGACCGCGTTCGGGGCCCCGGCGTCGCGGATGCGGCGGGTAATCGCGCGGGTGTCGACGCCGGCGAGCCCGATCCTGCCCCATGATTTCAACCAGCTGTCGAAGGTTCCTGTCGCGCGCCATGAGGCGGCTTCGGACGGCACGGCGGCGACGATGCAGCCGAGCGCGTGCGGGTTGGTCGCCTCGACGTCCTCGGGGTTGGCGCCGGTATTGCCGATGTGCGGGGTGGTGAAGGTGATGATCTGTCCGGCATAGCTCGGGTCGGTCATTACCTCCTGATAGCCGGTCATCGCGGTGTTGAAGCAGACTTCGCCGACCGCGTGGCCCTCGGCACCAATGCCGATTCCCCAGACGACGGTGCCATTGGCCAAAACCAATACACCCGTCGCGCCAGTCGGTTGAGCGTGCGCGGGGGCGTCGGCCAAGGGGCATCCTTCGGTTGGCGGGAGGGCAAACGCATGGCGCAGTACGGGTGTCACCGCGCCCGGTCAATTCCTATCCCGTGCGCGCCGGTTCGGCTATGCTTATCGGACACCGACTCGGACAGGACACGCATGATCCGCGACGACATCAAGACAGCGACGATTTCCGCGATGAAGGCGAAGGACAGCGTCCGCCTTGGCACGCTACGCCTCATCAGTTCGGCGTTGAAAAACAAGGACATCGAACTGAGGACCGGCACGCCGCCCGCCGATGACAACGTGCTGGTGGCCGATGTGCTGACCAAAATGTCGAAGCAGCGCCGCGAATCGATCGAAATGTTCACCGCTGGCAATCGCCCAGAACTCGCCGACGCAGAGCGGGCCGAACTGGGCGTGATCGACGGCTTCATGCCGCAGCGGATGGCAGCGGACGAGGCGGAGGCGGTCGTCCGCGAGCTGGTGACAGAATTGGGAGCGAGTGGAATCAAGGACATGGGCCGGGTTATGACGGCGTTGCGTGAGCGTTTCGCAGCGCAGATCGACATGAGTTCGGCGTCGGCGATGGTCAAGGCGGCGCTGTCAGGCTAGTATAAAGGGTGACCCTTGCCCCCGCCTTCCTCGACGAATTGCGCGCCCGCGTCGCGGTGTCGACGGTCGTTGGGCGGCGGGTCAAGCTGAGTCGTTCCGGGCGTGAGATGAAGGGCTGCTGCCCGTTTCATAACGAAAAGTCGCCCAGCTTTTTCGTCAACGACGACAAGGGCTTCTACCATTGCTTCGGCTGCGGCGCGCACGGCGATGTCATTCGTTTCGTCGTCGAGCAGGACGGTCTGGGCTTCATCGACGCCGTCAAAAGCCTTGCCCAGGAGGCCGGGCTCGAGCTGCCTGAGCAAACGCCGGAGGCGCGCGAACGGGCGGTGGTGGCGAACTCGCTCCATGACATCACCGCGGATGCGGCGGCTCACTACGCGGCGCAGTTTCGCGAGCCTGGCGGCGCGGCGTGCCGCGCGTATGTCGAGCGGCGCGGCGTGTCCCCGGAGATCGTTTCGACCTTCGGCATCGGCTTTGCCGCCGACAGTCGCTCGGTATTGCGGGCGGCTCTCGCGCGCCACGGCGATGCGCGGCTGATCGAGGCCGGGCTGCTCGTCGTCCCCGACGGCGAGGGTGGGCGGAGCGATGCACCCTATGACCGCTTTCGCGGGCGGCTGATGTTCCCGATCCGCGATCCGCGCGGGCGGGTCATCGGCTTTGGCGGACGGATTTTGGGGGATGGCCAACCGAAGTATCTCAACTCGCCCGACACGCCGTTGTTCGACAAGGGGCGGACGCTGTACAATCTCGACCGCGCCGGTCCCGTCGCGCGGAAGTCGCAGCGGCTGATCGTCGTCGAGGGGTACATGGACGTCGTCGGCCTCGCGCAGGCGGGGTTCGCCGACGCCGTCGCGCCGCTCGGCACCGCGCTGACCGAGACGCAGATGGCGCTGCTGTGGCGCTACGTCCCCGAGCCGGTGCTGTGTTTCGACGGCGACGCGGCGGGGCAGCGTGCGGGCCTGCGCGCGGCGCTGCGGGCGCTACCGCTGCTCGAACCCGGCAAGTCGCTGCGCTTTGCAACCCTGCCGCCGGGGCAGGATCCAGATGACCTCGTGCGAAACGGCGGCGCGGTGGCGTTCGAGCGCGTTCTCGCTGCCGCCGAACCGCTTGTCGACCGACTGTGGCGGAGCGAGACCGAGGGGGCCGACACGTCGACGCCCGAACGCCGCGCCGCCGTCCTCGCGCGGCTCGACGCCCATGCCGGAGAAATCGCCCACGCCAATCTCCAGCGTTTCTACCGTACCGAGTTGCGCGACCGCTTCTACGCGCTGTTCCGCCGCCCTGAGCGGACGCCGTGGGTAAAGGGCGGACGATCGGCCCCTGCCCCGTCTCCCGGCGTGCTGCGCGCTGAACGCCCAGACATGCGCGCAACGATGACGGTGCAAGTGTTGACCGCGTGTCTGTTGCGGCCTACGTTGGTCGACGCCGCCTTCGAGCGGCTTATCGAATTTCGACCAAGCGATTCTGCTCATGCGTCGCTGCTTTCCGCCCTGCTCGACGCGGCAACGGCGCACCCCGATGCGACCCCCGACGAAATCCGCGCAGTGCTGCCCGAGCGCGCGGCGGCGGCGGCGGATGCATTGCGCGCCGCCTATCGACCCGGGCGCGGTAACCTCGGCTTTGCCCGTGCCGATACCGACACGGACGAGGCGCGCAGCCAATTCATCAAATTTCTCGACTGTTTGCTCGCCGATATTCGCATGGGGGATGACATCGCGGCCACGAATGCCCATTTCCGATCGAGCATGGCCGAAGCGGATTTCGCCGCCGTCCGCCGCAACCATCTGGCTCGTGCCGAATTGTCCGACAGTGAGCGGGTGATCGGCGAGCAGACGGTGTAAGCCGAGGTGGCGAGGGCGGAGGCGACGGGTGCGCGACGACGCTGTGGTTGGAAATGACGCGCGAAACGAGTAAGCGGCTCCACCGCCCCCGAGTCGACCGCGCGACGCAATTTGATTGGACGCACTGAATGGCAAAGATGAACGGGACCGGCGGCGATGACACGTCGGGCAAGCCCGAAGCCGATGGCGCGCCGCTGCTCGACCTCAATGAAGCGTCGATCAAGAAGCTCATCGCCCGCGCCAAGAAGCGGGGTTACATCACTTATGACGAGTTGAACGATGCCCTGCCGCAGGTCACGTCGGACCAGATCGAGGATGTCATGGCGTCGCTCAGCGAAATGGGCATCAACCTGATTGAAAATGATGAGCCCGCCGAGGAGGGAACCGAGACTCCGCGCGCTGCCGCCGACGATGATGAGGAAGAGGTCGAGGGCGAGGCCGATCCCGCCGTCGCCGCACCGGTTGCGGTCAAGGCTGCCCCGCTCGACCGGACCGACGACCCCGTCCGCATGTATCTGCGCGAAATGGGCGCGGTCGAACTGCTCTCGCGCGAAGGCGAAATTGCCATCGCCAAGCGAATCGAGGCTGGGCGCAATACGATGATCGCCGGCCTGTGCGAATCGCCGATGACGTTTACCGCGATGATCGACTGGTCGAACGCGTTGAACGAAGGCCGGATGCAGCTGCGCGAGATTCTCGATCTCGACGCGATGCTCGTCAAACCGCCCGCCGAGGCCGAAGGGGCCGCGCCGACGACCGGCAGCGAGCTGCCGACGGTTGCGTACAAGGACGACGGCGAGCCCGACATCGTGTCTGCCCCCGCCGACGCCGAGGAAGAGGAAGAAGCCGCCTTTACCGGGCGCATCCGGCCCGACGGTACCGCTGCGATCCCCGACGAGGACGATGAGGACAACACCCTGTCGCTTGCCGCGATGGAAGAGTTGCTCAAGCCCGACGCGATCGCGAAGTTCGCCGAGATCACCGCGACGTATAAGAAGTTCCAGAAGCTGCAGGACGCGCGCCTGTCGGCATTCCGCAGCAACGCCGTCTATCCGCCCGCCGACGAGCGCAAGTACCAGAAGCTGCGAATCGAGCTAACGGCCGGGGTCCAGTCGATCCACTTCAACAACAACAAGATCGAATATCTCGTCGACCAGCTGTATGGCTATAACCGCCGCCTGCTCGGGCTCGGCGGGACGATGATGCGGCTGGCCGACCGCCACAAGATCAACCGTAAGGCATTCCTCGATGCCTATCTCGGTTTCGAGCTCGATTCCGGGTGGACCGCGCGCGTCGCCGGGATCGACAAGAAGTTCGGTGCCTTCGCCACCGCCGAGCAGGGTGCGGTCGAAGATGTCCGTCTTGAAATCGCCGACATCGCCGAAGCGACCGGCGTCGACCTCGGCGAGTTCCGCCGCATCGTCAACATGGTCCAGAAGGGCGAGCGTGAAGCGCGGATCGCCAAGAAGGAAATGGTCGAGGCGAACCTGCGTCTCGTCATCTCGATTGCGAAGAAATATACGAACCGCGGTCTGCAATTCCTCGATCTTATTCAGGAAGGCAATATCGGTTTGATGAAGGCGGTCGACAAGTTCGAATACCGCCGCGGCTATAAGTTCTCGACCTATGCGACGTGGTGGATTCGGCAGGCGATCACCCGCAGTATCGCCGACCAGGCGCGGACGATCCGAATCCCCGTCCACATGATCGAGACGATCAACAAGCTGGTCCGCACCAGCCGTCAGATCCTCCACGAGATCGGGCGCGAGCCGACGCCCGAGGAACTTGCGGAGCGCCTGTCGATGCCGCTCGAAAAAGTCCGCAAGGTGATGAAGATCGCCAAGGAACCGATCAGCCTCGAAACGCCGATCGGTGATGAGGAAGACAGCCACCTCGGCGACTTCATCGAGGACAAGAACGCTGTCATTCCGGTCGATGCGGCGATCCACGCCAACCTCAAGGAGACGGTGACGCGCGTTCTGGCGTCACTGACTCCACGCGAGGAGCGCGTGTTGCGCATGCGCTTCGGCATCGGCATGAACACCGACCATACGCTCGAGGAAGTCGGCCAGCAGTTCAGCGTCACCCGCGAACGCATCCGTCAGATCGAGGCGAAGGCACTGCGCAAGCTCAAGCACCCGAGTCGGTCGCGCAAGATGCGGAGCTTCCTCGACGTCTAGGGGATACGGGCGGATCAAATTCGTTGGTGTCGTGCAAGTGCAATACACTCACGATATGGTTGAGCATGTTTAAGTTCCAGTCCGTCGCCGCGTTCGTCGCAATCGCTCTTTCCGCGTCGGCGGCCACTACGGCCCCCGATCCGTTGCGTGACCGGCTGATCGCCGACGCACGGGCCCTCGCGCCGTCGACGATGAGCTTCGACCGCGCGATGGTCGTTACCCAGACGAGCGCCGGTCCCGCCGAAACGGAGCGTCGCGTCGATCATTGGTCGGGCAAGGCGTGGACCTTGGTCAGCGTCAACGGCAAGCCCCCAAGCGCCGATGCGGTCGCTAAATATGCCAAGCGGGCGAAAGACGCCGTTGTCCCCGGCTACTACCGGCTCGGACTGTTCCTGAGCGGCACCGCGTCAAAGTCGACCGACGCGCAAGGCCGCACCGTCTATCGCATCGACCCTCTGCCCGACGGCAGCGTCAATGCCGGCGGCGACGTTTCCGAACACGTCGCGGCCGATGCCATGGTCGACGGCGGCAGCGGCGCGCCATTCGTCAGCCACCTCCGCATCTTTTCGCGTGCGCCTTTCCGCATCATGCTGGTCGCCAAGGTCGACAGTCTCGAGACCGCGACCGACTATGCGCGCGGCGCCGACGGTCGCCCTGTTCTCATGCGCAGCGTCAACACCGTGACCGGCAGCCAGTTCGGCACCGGCGGGACACAGCGCACCGAAATCGTCATCACCAACGTCCGTCCCGCTCAGCCGTAAACATCGCGCCGTGACGCCTATTGCCCTTGCCCGCCGCCGCCCGTAGCGTTGACGCGAACGTCAACCGATCAGGCTTTGCTCATGCGCTTCGAAGGTACTTCCGACTATGTCGCCACCGACGATCTGAAGGTCGCGGTCAATGCCGCCGCGACGCTCCGCCGCCCGCTGCTGATCAAGGGCGAACCCGGCACCGGCAAGACCGTGCTGGCGGGTGAAATCGCGCGCAGTTTCGGCGCACCGCTGATCGAGTGGAACGTCAAGTCGACGACCAAGGCGCAACAGGGCCTGTACGAGTATGACGCCGTCAGCCGCCTGCGCGACGGTCAGTTGGGCGATGCGCGCGTCGGCGACATCTCGAACTACATCCGCCGCGGCAAGATGTGGGAGGCTTTCACCAGCCCCGTCCTCCCCGTCCTCCTGATCGACGAGATCGACAAGGCCGACATCGAGTTTCCCAACGACCTGCTGACCGAACTCGACCGGATGGAATTCGACGTCTACGAAACCGGCGAGCGGGTCATCGCGGCGCAACGCCCGATCGTCATCATCACGTCGAACAACGAAAAAGACCTGCCCGACGCGTTCCTGCGCCGTTGCTTCTTCCACTATATCAAATTCCCCGACCGCGGAACGATGGAGGCGATCGTCGCCGTCCACTTCCCCGACATCACGGGAATGCTGGTGCGCGAGGCGCTCAACATCTTCTACGATATCCGCGACGTGCCGGGGATGAAGAAGAAGCCGAGCACGAGCGAATTGCTCGACTGGCTCAAACTGCTGATGCACGAGGACCTGCCCCTCGAAGTCCTGAAGTCGCGCGACACGAAAACACTTATCCCGCCCCTCCACGGCGCGCTGCTTAAGAACGAGCAGGACGTGATGCTGTTCGAACGGCTGGCGTTTATGAGCCGGCGGCAGGGCGGCGGGCAGGGCTGAGGTGTTCCTCAACTTCCTCACCGAACTCCGCGCCGCGAAAATTCCGGCGAGCCTAAAGGAGCATTTGACGTTGCTCGAGGCGTTGCGCGCCGACGTCATCGATTTCCGGGTCGAGCAATTTTATTATCTTAGCCGCAGCTGTTACGTGAAGGACGAAGGACTGCTCGATCGGTTCGACCAGGTATTCGGCAAGGTGTTCAAGGGGATCGAGACGATCGTCGACACCGGGACCGCTGAGATTCCCGAGGAATGGCTGCGCAAGGTCGCCGAGCTGCATCTGACCGAGGCCGAGATGGCCGAAATTCAGAAGCTCGGGTCGTGGGACGAGATCATGGCGACGCTCAAGCAGCGCCTCGAGGAACAGAAGGAACGCCACGAAGGCGGGTCGAAGTGGATCGGCACCGGCGGCACCTCGCCGTTCGGCGCGAACGGCTATAA
>JBBRQR010000117.1:0-8615 GCA_038226115.1 Sphingomonadales bacterium
CTTGCGACGATCGAGGCGTACATCGCCGAGCGGGCGACCCCGGCGCGCGCGGCGGGCGCGGCGGGCGCGGCATGACCCGACTGACCACGCTGACCAACGGCGTCCGCATCGTCACACAGGCGATGGACCATGTCGAAACCGTCGCGCTCGGTCTCCACGTTGATACCGGTGCGCGGCTCGAAACCGAAGCGACCAACGGCGTCGCCCACTTGCTCGAACATATGGTGTTCAAGGGGACGACGACGCGGTCGGCGCGCGCGATCGCCGAGGAGATCGAGGACGTCGGCGGATCGCTGAATGCCTATACCGCGCGCGACATGACAGTGTTCCACGCCCGTGTTCTCGCCGACGACACCGCGCTGGCGATCGACCTGATCGCCGACCTTGTCCGCAACCCGCGCTTCGACGCCGATGAGATCGAGCGCGAGAAAGCCGTCGTCCTCCAGGAACTCGGCGAGGCGCGCGACACGCCCGACGATATCGTCTTCGACCATCTTCAGGCGGCGGCGTATCCGGGTCAGGCGCTCGGGCGATCAATCCTTGGCGACGAGGCGTCGATCGCCGCGATCACTGAAGGCGATCTGCGCGACTGGCTTTCGGTCCAATACCGCGCCGGATCGTGCATCGTCGCTGCCGCCGGCAAGGTCGATCACGACGCCTTCGTCGCGATTTGCGACCGGCTGTTCGGCGACCTCGAACCCGGCACCCGCCCCGCTTTCGCCGCCGCCGCCTTTGCCCCCGGCGTCGTTCACGACCGGCGCAAGTTCGAACAGGCCCATCTGACGCTCGGTGCGGCCGCACCGGGCCACCACCACGCCGACTATGACGCCGCCGCGCTGTTCGTCACGGCGGTCGGCGGCGGCGCGTCGTCGCGGCTTTTCCAGGAGCTGCGCGAGGAGCGCGGGCTGGCGTACAGCATCTATGCCAGCACGACCCCCTACGCCGATGCCGGGCTGTTTTCGGTCTACCTCGCGACCGCCAAGAAGGATGCCGCGCGTGCGTTCGACCTCGCGGTCGAAGTGCTGGCGACATGTGCGGCGACGCTGCGCCCCGAAGAACTGGCGCGCGCCAAGGCGCAGGTCCGTGCGGGGCTGTTGATGAGCCTCGAAACGCCCGGCGGCTGGGCTGAGTTCTGCGCCCGCCAGCTGCTCGCGCATGGCCGGTTGCAGACCCCGGCCGACCTTGTCGCCCGGATCGATGCGGTCGATCTCGATCATGTTCGCGCCGCCGCCGGGCGGCTCGTCGGCGGTCCGTATGCAGTTGCCGACGTCGGCGCGCCAGCGATGCGGCGAGCGGCGTGACGCGGGTATGGACCTCACCCTCCTCACCGCCGAACCATGGGCCGATTACGGCCTGATCGACTCCGGGTTCGGGCGTAAGCTCGAACGCTACGGCCCTCACCGCTTCATTCGCCCCGAACCACAGGCCTTATGGTCGCCCGCGTCACCCGACTGGGCCGCCGACGGCGAGTTCATCGGCGGGTCGGAGGAGGACGGCGGCGGGCGATGGAGCCTGTCGCCGACCGTGCCGCTGTCGTGGCCGCTGGCATGGGGCGATGTTCGCTTCCGCGCGTCGAATACACCCTTCCGCCATCTTGGCTTCTTCCCCGACATGGCGTGCCACTGGGGCTGGATGGCAGCGCGCTGT
The DNA here is from genome assembly GCA_038226115.1 of Sphingomonadales bacterium. Classification (GTDB taxonomy): domain Bacteria; phylum Pseudomonadota; class Alphaproteobacteria; order Sphingomonadales; family Sphingomonadaceae; genus Polymorphobacter_B. Next base: position 1,648 of record JBBRQR010000117.1, read on the forward strand.
GGCCCCGGGCGCGAAGTCCTCAACGTCTTCGGCTATACCGGTGTCGGGTCGCTGGTCTGCGCCGCCGCGGGGGCGGGCGTCACCCACCTCGACGCCTCGAAAAAGGCGGTGTCGGCGGCGGTCGAGAATCAGCGGCTGAGCGGGTTGGCCGAAGCCCCCGTCCGCTGGGTCGTCGACGATGCGCTCAAGTTCATGCGGCGCGAGGTTCGCCGTGCCCGCCGCTACGACGGCATTATCCTCGACCCGCCGAAATACGGTCGCGGCCCCGAAGGCGAGGTGTGGGAGTTGTACCGCGACTTGCCCGAACTGCTCGCGCTCGCCCGCAGTCTGCTCGACGATCGGTCGGCATTCCTTGTCCTGACCGTCTACGCCATCCGCATGTCGGCAGTCGCTATCGCCGAACTCGCTGCCGAGGCGCTGGGCGACCTTGGCGGGACGATCACCGCCGGTGAGATGACGATCCGCGAGGAGGCGCGTGGTCGCCTGTTGCCGACCGCGATCTTCGTCCGGTGGCAGGCGGACTAGCTGCGGTCACCCGGATCGGTCACCGGCGACGCGACCTTACTGTGGCCGTCCGTCGTCGGCACCGCGCGGTCGCGCGCCTTACGCCGGGCGAGGTTGTCGCGCAGCGCGGCGGCGAGGCGGGCGGCGCGGGCCGCAGACTGAACCGGGTCGGTCACCGTGAACCGCTACGCATGGCGGCGATCCTTGACAAGCCGCCGCCGCCCCCCGATACGCCCCCTTCCGCGACCGTGCTGCCGTAGCTCAGTGGTAGAGCGCATCCTTGGTAAGGCTGAGGTCGGGAGTTCAATCCTCCCCGGCAGCACCAGTTGCGGTTGCGGTTCCAGACTAAGCCGCCCAGTGGATATCGATCGGTAGCTCGGTCCCGGCGAGCAGCCGTCCGGCGGGCGCAGTCGCCTTCGCCCCCGCCTCGATCGCCGCCTCGAGCGCCGCCTTGGCCGGGGCTCCGCGCGCGGCAACGAGCAGCGTCCGTGCCGCCATCAGCGTGGCGCGTGTCAGCGTCACCCGCCCCGGCTCACCCGTCGCTGGCATCAGGCCGATCGCCTTGGCGGGGGCCGTCATCGCCGCGTCCAGATCGGGACTGGCGACGAGCGATCCCGTGCCGCCGTCGGCATCGACGATCAGCCATGCGAGGTCGAGCGGCCACTTCATCGCCCCCAACCGCTCATCGGCGTCGAGGCCCGCCTTGCGGTACGCGGCCTTGGCGTCGCCGATCAGCGGGATGACCCGCGCACCGATTGGCAGGAACGCCTTCGCGAGCATGCCGGTGTTCGACGCCGCGTCTGTCGGCGCGACGAGGCGGTCGTCGGTCGGCAGGATCGTGACCCGCTTCCAGTTGAGCTTGGCCTTGGCCAGCCGGGCATAGACCGGCGCAGCGACCGGCCCGCCGGGCAGCGCGATCAGCGCATCGCCGCGTGCGTCGAGCGCCGAATCGATGATGAACTCGATGTCCGACGCGACCGCATCGGACAGTTCGTCGGCGTCGTCATAGTCCCACCATTCAGCTTCGATCATTATCATGTTCCTGTGTGAAAAAGGCGGCTTCGGCCCGCGTATAGCTACCCCAACGCGCGGTAGCGCGCTTCGGTCGCCGCCATGTAATCGCGCGTGATCGGCAAGGCATCGCGGGTCCGGGTCAGCTGGATCTGGACGTTGACGTGACCATCGTTGCGGAACGCCGCGACCGCCGCCGACAGATAGAATTGCCACATGCGGAAGAAACGCGCGTCGTACAGCGCGCTGATCTTGTCCTCGGCGGCGACGGTGCGGCGGTACCATTCCTCGAGCGTCAGCGCATAGTGCAGCCGCAGCACCTCGATATCGGTGATCCACAGCCATGCGCGCTCGACGGCGGGGGTGATCTGCGACAGCGCCGGGGCATAGCCGCCGGGGAAGATGTACTTCGCCGTCCACGGATCGGTCGCGCCGGGGCCGTCGGCACGCGCGATCGAGTGGATCAGCGCGACGCCGTCGGGGGTCAGCAGCGAATGGACCTTGTCGAAGAACTGGCGGTAGTGCGGCAGCCCGACATGTTCGAACATGCCGACCGAAACGATGCGGTCGAACGGGCCGGTGACGGCGCGGTAGTCGATCAGTTCGAAACGGACGTGGTCGGATACTCCCGCCTCGTCGGCGCGGCGGCGCGCGACCTTCAATTGCTCCTCCGACAGCGTCACGCCGAGGACGTCGACCCCGGCGACGCGGTGAAGGTAGAGCGCCATCCCCCCCCAGCCGCAGCCGATGTCGAGGACGCGCTGCCCCGGCTTGAGGTCGAGCTTGGCGGCGATGTGCGCCTTCTTGTGGGACTGCGCGACCTCGAGCGTGTCGTCGTCGTGGTCGTAATAGGCGCACGAATATTGACGGTCGGCGTCGAGGAACAGGTCGTACAGCCGGTCCGACAGGTCGTAATGGTGGGCGACGTTGCGCTTGGCGCGGCGGCTGAAGTTGATCTGGTCGAGCTTCGCCGCGACCGCCGCCTGCCGCCACAGCCCGAGCCGGACCGGGTTCGCGCGGTCCCAGCGGACGTTATAGGTGACCAGCTGGACGAGGTCGAAGATCGACCCCTCCTCCATGATCAACGTCTCGTTCATATAGCCTTCGCCCGCCCCGATCGCCGGACCCAGCGCGACCGCGCGCGCCGACGCCGCGTCGGTAAAGCGGAAGCGCACCGGCTTGATCGTCGTCGACGGCGAGCCGAAGCGGTGCACCGTGCCGCGATAGTCGACGATCGTCAGCTCGCCGTCGCGAATCATCTTGTTGAACAGGCGGGTCAGCAGGAACATGCGCGCGGCCCCAATGCGTGGTTGTCGTCCGCGGTTTTGCGGGGATGATCTGTTGAGATGTTCGACAAGCCGATGGCTCGGTTACACTCCGTCACGCCGCGTCGACCCATCCGGCCTCCTTCTCCGCCGCGCGACGGTCGAGGTCGGCACGGCTGACCTTTTCGCTCGACGACTTGAGCTGGCCGCACGCCGCCATGATGTCGCGCCCGCGCGGGCGGCGCACGGGGGCCGAGATGCCCGCACGGAAGATAATCTCGCTGAACCGGGCGATGCGCTCGGGGTCCGAACACAGATAGTCCGACCCCGGCCACGGGTTGAACGGGATCAGATTGACCTTGGCCGGCAGGCGGTAGTGGCGGATCAGCCGGACGAGTTCGCGCGCGTCGTCGTCGCTGTCGTTCTTATCCTTGAGCATGACATATTCGAACGTGATCCGCCGCGCGTTGTTCGCGCCGGGATAGGCGGCGCACGCTTCGAGTAGCTCGTCGATCCCGTAGCGCTTGTTGATCGGGACAATCTCGTCGCGGACTTCCTTAGTCACCGCGTGGAGCGAGACGGCGAGGTTGACGCCGATCTCCTCCCCCGCGCGCGCCATCATCGGGACGACGCCGCTCGTGCTCAGCGTGATCCGCCGCTTCGACAGGCCGAGGCCGGTCGCGTCCATGACGATGCCGAGTGCGCTTTTCACATTGTCGAAATTATACAGCGGCTCGCCCATCCCCATCATCACGATGTTGGTCAGCATCCGCCCGTCGGACGTGTAGTGGCTGTCTGGCTTCGCCAACCCGGTGTCGCTGCGGCGCGGCACATCGTCGTCGTCCGCGTCATCGTCGTCCTCGGATGCGCGCACCACCGGCTTCGCGCCGACCATCGGCCATTCGCCGAGCGCATCGCGCGCGAGCATGACCTGGCCGACGATCTCGCCCGGCGTCAGGTTGCGGACAAGCTTCATCGTGCCGGTGAAGCAAAAGCGGCAGTTGAGCGTGCACCCGACCTGCGCCGAGACGCACAAGGTCCCGCGATCGGCGTCGGGGATGAAGACGCATTCGGCCTCGTTGCCATCGTCGAAGCGGAGGAGCCACTTGCGCGTCCCGTCACTCGACACCTGCGCCTGCGCGATTTCGGGGCGTCCGACGACGAAATGGTCGCTCAGGATGCTGCGTGTCGCATGGGCGATATTGGTCATCGCGTCGAAGTCAGTGACGCCGCGCAGATAGACCCAGTGCCACACCTGCGACGCGCGCATCTTCGCCGCCTTGGCGTCGAGACCGGCGGCGGTCAGCGCGGCGATCAGTTCGGGCCGCGTCAGCCCGACAATGGCGGTTTTGCCGTCGGCGCGCGGGGTGGCGGCGCGCGGTACGGGGACCGGGTCGATGAGGCCGGGGATTTGCATCACCATCCCTTAGCCGCAGCGAGCGGCAAAAATAAGGGGGCGCGGCCGCACCCGCGAAGATGAATAGCCAAGCAAAGCATGCGCCCGCGCACGACTTTTTCCGCCGGTGGCATCGTCGTCCGGGAGGACGCTATCTTCACACTCTTCACACGCCGACGCTCTTGCGCGCAGGGGACAGTCGCTGCCGCTTGAGCAACGCGAGCAGCAGGGTGTTGTCGTGAAACACGCGCTCGCCGACGGCCTTGCCCTGATAATAGACGGTGCGGCGTTCGCCGTTGAGCGCGCGGTCGAGTGCGGTCTCGGTCAGCCGCATCGCCCCGCAATCGACCGCCGCGTCCCATGCGAGGGCGAATGGACCCGCGTCGGGCTGTCGGCGCAAGGCATAGGCGCTGCTCGGGCTCAACCCGACACTGGCGGCGGCGTCGCGAACACTGTGGCCATTGGCGAGCGCGGCGACGAACGCCGCCTGCCGCGCGGGGCTCCACCCGGAAATCCGGCGGCGCGAAGGAGCGGGGATGAAGTCGGGCGTGAGGTTCATCGCCGAGTCTATGCCGTTTTGCGACGCTGTAGGACAGAAGTTTATCTGCGCCGCAGCCCCTCGGCCTGACTATTCGGCGATCGAGCGGCGTAAGATGCCGACACCGCCGACCACGACGTCCGTTCGCCAGTTCCTGGCGGCGCGCAGGGCAAGCGCGCGGTAGCGGCGCACACCGTATGGCACCAGCATATGCGGCAGCGTCAGGACCGAAAGCGTGACGAAGCTGGCGCGCAGTGCGCCCGCATCGAGCGAGACCCGAAGCGCGGCTGCGCCGATCAATCCGGCGAGGGCGATCGCCACAAGGGTCAACGGCAGGATAATCGCGATCAACGCGTCGCGCGTGGGCCGCTGCAACCGGGCAATGCTGTCGCGCATTTGATACGGCGAATGAACGCAGCAAAAAAAGATCGTGAAACCGATGACTGGCGGCAATAGTGCTTCGGCGACCAACGCTGCGGCGAGGCCGACGGCTCGCACGCGGTCGCCAGCCTGCCACAGCAGAGCCGCTCCCGCGACGGCGATCAGCCCCGCGACCGGCATGACGACGAGCATCGTGTCACCCAGATGCGCGGCGGACGACGACCCCGTCAGTGTCGCAAAAATGATCGAAAGGTCGGCGCGGTGGCGCAGCGCCGGGGTCACGATCAAGGCAACGGCGGTCCCATAGGCAAAGAAACGCGATCCCATCGCGTGCCAATCTTCGGCGAAATGTTCGACCGCAATCGCAAAGAAGGCCAACAGCGCGACCAAGGGTGCCGCTTGCCACAGCGCGTACATCGCCCCGCCACAAACGCCATAGGCCGCCAACAAGATGATAAGCCTGGGCGACCGGGCGTCATGACGACGAAGCAATTCGAGATCGAGCGTCCCGTGCGGCAGGCCGAATACGAGCAGCAGCGCACAAACGAGGGGCAAGACCGGCGCAGCGACAAGCGCGCTGCCCGTCGCCTGGACGACGATGGCGCCCGCCGTGATCGCCAGCTGGACGGCCAGCATCTTTGGCACAGGACCGCGCGGCGGACGGGTCGATTCCCGTCCGCCGCCGGTCATCACGCTAGGCCGCCGCAGACGTCAGCGGCACGCCGCTGTGGTCGTACTCGACCGCCGTCTTGCGGACCGCGATGATGTAGATCAGCACCCCGACGCCGGCCTTGGCCAACAGGTCCGCCAACGTGTAACCGACCTGGACCGCCGTCGTCACCGCGCCGCCCGAAAAGCTGGTGAACGGGATCATATAGACGAGGGGGTAAAAACCCCACGACGCGAAGGTCAGCAAACGCGCCTGCTTGATCAGGCCGCGAACGCTTTCCGGCTGCCGATTGATCGACTCGCCAAGGCCGCTGAAGAGCTGCCAGACGATGTACAGGAACGGCAGGGTCGATGCCGTGCCCCACAAGGCGCGGGTCATGTTGTCGGTCGCGACTTCGCCCGGATACCCGAGGATAATCATCAGCGCGGCGGCAAAACCAAGCCGGGTCGCACGCGACATGGTTTCGCTGCTCGACAGCCGCATGACGAGGACGAGCTCGATCAGCAGCAACGGCACGGTCAACAGCCAGTCGACGTAGCGATAGGCGTCGTTGAACGCGACGGCGGTCTGCGTCACAACGCCAGCCCGCATTTCATAGGCGGCGTTCCAGCTCTCGAAGATGCGGAAATAATGGTAGGCGGCGATGGCGCAAACGAGGCCGGAAATCGTCAGGGCGGTCTTGTACGCCGTGCCGACCTGCGACCGCCCGAACCACAGAAACAGTGTCGCCGCTGCCATTGCTGCGAGCGTGAAGGAGAAAGCGTTATAGACCAGCGAAAACTGGTCGGCGGTTAATGGATGCACCGTGTTGTCCTCTGCGGTTGCCAGCACACCATTTTGCGGCGTGGTGGGGCCCGTTTCGAGCCTAACCGCGTGCTACCCCTCGCACCCCGGCCTCGCACGGTGAGAAATCGTCACATGTGGCAATAACGACGCGGTCGTCGCAAGGTAGCTATTCGCTAGGCGACCAGGCAAGCTTTGAGGCGACTAGCTTGGTACGAATAGAAAGAGGATTTAGGCAAGCTGCCGTCCGACCCCGGCTATAACGCTGCGCCTTCGTGGTCGTGGTGGTGGAGCCTAGCGGGATCGAACCGCTGACCTCTACAATGCCATCGTAGCGCTCTCCCAGCTGAGCTAAGGCCCCGTACCACATGCGCCACCCGTTGGGCCGGGCGGAGCGGCTGACTACGCCAGACGGCGCGC
>JBBRQR010000118.1:0-8596 GCA_038226115.1 Sphingomonadales bacterium
GATTCGCATCGGCGCTCAAACGCGCCAGCCTTCGAAGACCAACTCCGTCGAAATCGTCCCGCAGAACAACCGCTGACGCCATCGCATACCTCCCACAGCCTGCGATGTTGAATCAGATCGTGGCCGCTTTGGGAATCCCTCTGCTGAGTCAGACTCCAAGGGACTTGGTATGGGTCTCGACGGCGCGGTCACGCATTTCGGGGTAAATGGCACTATCGGTGGTCTGACGGTCGACCGCGTGTTCGTCGGTCCGGGCGTCGTAATCGATGAGCCGGGGCAAAACGTCCCCTCACGGCTTCGGGTTGTCGACGCCTATTACGGCGCGTTCCTGTCGGAGGCGCTCGACCTCACCGGCCGGCTGACGCTCTCCGTCTCGGCCCGCTTCAACCTCGCCCGCATCGATCTTTACGATGAGGGCGGCGGCGATCTGTCGGGCGATCATCGCTATCGCCGTTTTAACCTGGCGATCGGCGCGACCTACCGCGTCCGATCCTGGCTAACGGCCTATGTCGGTTACGCCGAGGCGAACCGCGCGCCGACCCCAGCGGAACTGTCGTGCGCCAGCCCGAGCGACTCCTGCAGCCTCGCGAACTTCTTCACCGGCGATCCACCGTTGAAGCAGGTCGTCGCGCACACGGTTGAGGCTGGCCTGCGTGGAACCTTCAAGTTGCGCGCGGGAGCAACGCTAAGCTACGGTCTCGGCCTCTATCGCACCCTTGCCGACGACGATATCGCATTCGAGAATGTCGCTACGCTTGGCCGGGCGTATTTCCAGAACGTTGGGCAGACGCGGCGACAGGGCCTCGACGCCAGTGTGAACTTTCACACCAGGCGCTGGCTCGCCTACGCCAGCTACAGCCGTATCGAAGCGACCTACCAGAGCCGCTTCAGCGAAGCCGCCGGCAACAATCCCGCCGGCGACGTCAACGGACAGCTGACGATTGTGCCGGGAAACCGCTTGCCCGGCATCCCGCGCGATCTGCTTAAATTCGGTGCCACCTTTAGCGCCACCACGGAATGGACCGTCGGCGTGGTTGGAATGGCGCAAAGCGGAACGGTCCTGTTCGGCGACCCCTCAAACCTGACGCCGCAACTCCCGGCGTTCTTCCGCCTCGACCTGAATACTCAGTATCAGGTCACCCCACGGGTTCAGCTCTTCGCGCGCCTCGTCAACGCCACCAACGCGCGCTATTATACCTTCGGCACCTTCTCGCCGACCGCATCGGTGTTCCTCGCTCAGGCCCCGGGTGCCACCAACCCCCGCGCTTATAGTCCCGCTGCGCCACTCGGCGGTTTTGCTGGCGTCAAAATTTCGTTCTGAGTTAGCGACGCCTAGCGTTGTTTGCGAAGCAATTAATGCGACAGCCTCTGATAGCCGCCGACGACAGCTTGAGCGGGCTTTCGACGATCATGAGTAAAGCACGGCGCGGCATCCCGAGACGATTTTTAGCGGGACCAAGTGCCGCGTTACGGTACAATAGCATCCCATGGTGATGATCCTTCTCACGCTGATCGTGCCGGTGCTGGCGCTGCTCCATTATGGCTTCCATGCGTCCGCGCTGCTGATCTTCGCCGTCGGCGGCGTCGCCGTCGCGGTCCTCGCCGAATGGATGCGGCGCGCCACCGAACAGACCGCCCGCAAGGTCGGCGCGGCGATCGGCGGACTGCTCACCGTCAGTTTCGGGAGCGCCGCCGAGCTTATCCTCGCGCTGTTCGTCGTCGCAAGCGGCAACGGGAACGTTGTTCGGGCGCAGATCACCGGTTCGATCCTCGGGACAAGCCTGCTCGGACTCGGCCTTGCGGCGCTCGTCGGCGGCTGGGCGCGCGACCGGCAGACATTTTCCCGTGAGAAGGCTGGGCTGCTGTCGACGCTGTTCCTCCTCGTCGTCATCGCCCTGCTGCTGCCAGCCGTCTTCGACCATGCCGACGTCGCGCGGGGCGTCGCGAGCGCTGTGCGGCGCGGCAGTGAGCACGCGCTTAGCGTCGGTGTCTCGATCGTCTTGCTGCTGCTCTATGGCGGCAACCTCGTCTTCACGCTGATCACACATCGCGACGTGTTCGCCGGTGCGCAGGAGCCGTCAGACGGCAAGGGTTGGAGCCTGGGCCGATCGCTCGCGGTGCTGATCGCCGCGACGGCCGGGGTCGCGTTCTGCGCCGAGCTCGTCTCAGGCGCTCTCACCGAAGCGGCGGGCACGCTCGGCTTGCCGTTGCTGTTCGTCGGCGTCATCCCGCTCGCGCTGGTTGGTACTGCAGCAGATCTATTCGCCGCGGTGAATTTCGCACGAAAGGGCCGCATGAACCTAGTGATGAGCATCTGCGTCGGCTCGTCTATCCAGGTGGGGCTCGTCGTCGCGCCGCTGCTCGTCTTGATCTCGTGGACGATGGGTCTGCCGCTGAGCCTTGTGTTCCCGAACCTGCTCGACTTGTTCGCCATTGCAAGTGCCGCCGTGATCGTCCGGTCGATCGCGGCGGACGGCGAGACGAACTGGTTTGAAGGGTTGCTGTTGATCGGGGTCTACGTGCTCTTCGCCCTTGCCTTCTTCTTCATTTCGCCAGCCACGGACGGCGCTGCCGACGGCGGTCTTAGAGCGGCGGCTATCGCCATACCATAAAGGTGACGCAATCGGCCGAGCCGATCGCACCGATCCGCCGCCAGGATCAGTGCCGGGCGCATCGGATGATCGCGACGCTCGCCGCCCGACGACCTACGACCTGAACTACGCCTCTAACGTCTATTCGCGAATGCGAGCCAGGGAGCAGAACGGCTGCCGGATGGACCGCCGCGCCGCTGCTGGACCAGATTGGCCGCGTCGGCGAACGCGACCGCCGCGAGGCCGATCAGAACGGCACCGAGACCGGCGGCGGCGCGGCTGCGCCAGACGGGGCCGAGCGCCTTCCCAGACCGCCTGGACTTTGGACTCGGTGGTACGGTCCATCGAGCCCGGTAGCAGACAATCGCGGCCGATACACGACCGGCACTTCGCGCCCACTCTTGATCCGGATCAACAAGCGGCCTCGCAAAGGTGATAGGGTCACCCACAGATGGGCGGCAGCAGGCTGTCCCGAAAAGCTGGAGCGTCCCATGCCTTTCACCCTCGTACACAGGATCATGGTCGCGGCAACATCGTGCCTGATGGCTGGGGCCGCTTTCGCCCAGTCCGCCGCACCGCCCTCGACGAGGACCACGGCAGACGCGCCGCAGGATCGCCCCGGCGTGCCAACCACGCGCGACCTGAACCACATCTCGGGCATGTACGCGGCGATGGGCTCGCGCGAGCAGGCGCGCTACCGCATGGACCGCCGCGCCTATGTCGCCTCGGTCATGCAGCACCGGCTTGACGTGCGGCGCTATCATCGCCGCTACGTCCATCGTGAGATCGCCTATGCCGAAGCCATGGCTATGTGGCGGCGGCAGGTGCGGGCCTGCCACAACGGCGACCGCGCCGCCTGCGCCGCTCGAACGCCTCGCACCGCGGACTTCTACTGATCGCGCGACGTGCAGCGGCGCTGCTCTCAGGCCGACATCGCGTCCGGTGGGGCGGCAGCGGAGGCGGTCCGGCGTCCGCGCGCGATAAGCCGCGCAGCCTGGTGCCGGTCCCGCACCCGCGGCGACGCGGCCGCTTGCACCGGTTCGGCGGACAGGACGAACCCGGCTAGTAGCGGGAAATGATCCGAACCGACCGGCGGCAGGCGGTCCCAGCGGGTCAGCTTGAACTGCGAGGTGGCGAAGACGTGGTCGAGCGGCCAGCGCAGCACGGCGTTGCCGACCTTGAAACTTGCGAGGAAGCCGCGGCCGACCCGCGGATCGCGCAATCCTCCGAGGCGGCGGGTGAGGCGCATCGCGCGCGACCACGGGACATCGTTCAGATCGCCGGCCAGCAGCGCCGGCATCGTGCCGTCGCCAATGGTGAGGCCGATGGACACCAGCTCGGCGTCGCGCGTGACGGCACTGCGCAGCATCGGCGGCCGGGGATGCGCGCCGACGAAGCGGATCGTCCTGCCCGGTGCCACGGTCACTTCGGCTCTGATCGACGGCACGTCCGGGCTAACGAGGTGGTGCACCTTTCCGGTCAGCGGCAGCCGCGAATAAAGCACCATGCCCCAATAGTCATCGCGCTCCGCTGCGATCCGATGCGGGTGGGTGGCGAGCAGCGGCGCGAGCGCGGACTGCCAAAAGTCGTTCGCCTCGAGCGCGAGGAACAGGTCGGGAGCGGCCGCCGCGACACTGGCGAGGACGGCGGCGACGTCGCGATTGCTGGCCAGAAGGTTCATCGACAAGACGCTGATGCGGTCCCCGCCATCGCCGCCTGCCGGGGCGATCTCCCGCGAAGCCAGCGGGGTGTAGGGCGCGAGGTGCCAGAGCAGATAGGCCAGCGCGGCCGTCATCGCCGCGATAAGGGCGAGGACGGGAGGCGCGGTCAGGTTCAGGAGCAAGGTAGCGAGGCTGTCGAGCGCCAGCAGGATGATTGCCAGCTGCGCCATGGCAAAGCCGGGAAGCCGTGCCCACCACTGTTCGTCGGCGAACAACGGCGCGAGCGCCAGCAGCGTCGCGACCCCGCCGGTAACGGCGATGACCCAGAATGCGAACACCGGCACCTCCCGATTGCGGCCGATGGCATCAGCACCGCGTGCTGCTCGACCGTCGGGGTTGGGTGAACGCGCGAAACCGCACACCGGCCGCGCCGGCGCGGCCGGGTGGCTCACGACGGTCCAGAACCACGCATGGATCGATTACGGGCGGCCTATCGCTGGACCCGGACATCAAGATACAGTGTCGGCACGCTATCACCTCGAACCGCGGATCATGATGGTACGTTCACCCACACAGATGACGCGGCCCCGGGTTCCGGCCGGCCGCCGGTGACGCCGGTCCGCCTGCGAAAGTTCCTCAGCGATCTCGGGGACCGCTTCTGGTTGCTGCCGGCGATGATGGTCGCCGCCGGGGTCGCGCTCGGCGTCGGCTTGGTTGAATTCGATCGCAGCGGGCTGGTGCCGAAGTGGCTGATCGACGGGCCGTGGCTGTACAACGGCGGCGGAACCGGCGCGCGGACGCTGCTCGGGGCGGTGGCCTCGTCGACCATCGGCGTCGCCGGCACGGTGTTTTCGATCACCATCGCGTCGCTGTCGCTCGCTGCGGGGCAGATGGGACCGCGGCTGCTGCGCAACTTCGTTCGCGACCGCGGCAACCAGATGACGCTGGGGGCCTTCCTCGGCACCTTCTCGTACGCGCTGATGGTCCTGCGCAGCGTCCGCAGCCAGACCGAGGGCGAGTTCGTCCCGCATCTGGCGCTCAGCGTCGGTATCCTGCTCGCCTTCGTCTGCGTCGGAACGCTCGTCTATTTCGTCGGCCACATGGCTGACCGGATCAACGTCGATACCGTGATCGAACTGGTCAGCGCCGATGTCCAGAGCGCGGTCGCCCGGCTGACCTGTCCCGCGCCGCCACCGGTGAAGCCGCCGGTCGTGCTCGGCACCGACGCCGCCGCCGTCACCGATCCGCGGCGCGGCTATCTGCAGGAATTCGACGGCGAGGGCCTCGCCGACTGGGCGCAGCAACACGGCGCGACCGTCCGGCTTCTCGTCCGTCCCGGCGACTATGTCTTTCCCGGGGCGGTCATCGCCGTCGTCGCGCCGCCGGTGGCCGGGACGGGTGCGGCGATCCGCGCCGCGACCGCCTTGTCCGACCAGCGGGTCAGCCGCGACGATCTCGAGTTCGCCGTCCGGCAGCTGGTCGAAGTCGCCGTCCGGGCGCTGTCGCCGGGGATCAACGACCCGCATACCGCGATCAGCGTCCTCGACCGGCTCGGCGCGGCGCTGTGTGTGGTCGCACAGCGTCACTTCGCCGACGGCCGGTTCGAGCGCGGCGGACGCATCGCCGTCGTGGTTCCGGCCACCGGCTACGACGGGCTGGCCGACGCCATGTTCCACATGATCCGGCAGAACGCCGCCGGCAGCGCGGCGGTCCTGATCCGGCTGCTCGAGGTGCTGACCGCCGTCATCGGCGTCGAGCGCGACGCTGCCCGCATGGCGACGCTGCAGCGCCACGCCGACCTCGTCACGGGCGACGGCGAGCGCGACATCGCGACCCCCGCCGACCTCGCCGACCTGCGTGCGCGCCATACCCGGTTCATGGCAGTACGACGGGCAGGACCGCTCGCCGCCGATCGATTCGCGACCTGAAAGGCCCGCTGCGATGCATCTCCTTGGGATCGACTGGGTCGGCGTCACCGCCGCGAACGGGCGCAAGCTGCTGCTGTCGGCCGGGTTCATCGCAATCCTGCTGGCGACGAGCGCAGTCTTTCGCGGGGCGATCGGCCTCGCGTTTCGCGGCACCGCGCACCGCGCCGTCCAGACGAAGTTCTGGACCCGGCAGGCGATCAGCCTCGTCACCACCGTCGTCCTGCTGCTCGGCCTGCTGTCGATCTGGTTCAGCGATCCGACGCGCCTCGCGACTGCCGCCGGGCTTGTTTCGGCCGGCCTTGCCTTCGCGCTGCAGCAGCCCGTGACGTCGATTGCCAGCTATTTCGTCATCCTGCGCGGGGGCACCTTCACCGTCGGCGACCGCATCTCGATGGGCGGCGTCCGCGGCGACGTCCTTCGCCTCGGCTTCATCCAGACGACGATCATGGAGATGGGCCAGCCGCCGAGCGTCCAAGGGGCTGATCCCGCCGTCTGGGTGCAGAGCCGGCAGTTCACCGGCCGCATCGTCACTGTGTCGAACGCCAAGATCTTTTCGGAGCCGGTTTACAACTACACGCGCGACTTCCCGTTCATCTGGGAGGAAATGGCGATCCCGATCACCTATCAGGCCGACCGCGCACGGGTCGAGACGATCATGCTGACAGCGGCGCGGCAGCACGCGGTCGACGCCGAGACGATGGTCCAGCCGGTTAAGGACGACCTGCAGAGGCGCTTCGGCGTCGAGCCGATCGACCTGATCCCGAAGGTTTTCTACCGCATCACCGACAACTGGCTCGAGCTGACCGTCCGCTTCATCGTCCACACCCATCAGATCCGCGGCATCAAAGACGCGATGAGCCGGTACATCATCGCCGAACTCGACGAGGCCGGGATCGGCATCGCGTCGGCGACCTACGACATCGTCGGGTTTCCGCCGATCGAGCTGCGGCAGGCCGTGCCGGTCGCCGCGCGCGACGAGTGAGGGTTCGCAGCCGGTGTCGGGCGGGCTATGCCGCTCGCCAGCCGATAGAACTTAATCTTTAATTTTCTTCAACCCTCCCTTGCGGTTCTGATCGCGGTGATGGCTATCGCCGCCTGTGCTGCGCTCCCGCCACTCCGCCGGCTGTCGCGGCCGCGGCACTGGCCGATATCCGCTACCGGGTGGTAGTCGACTGGCTCCAGGCGGCCGGCCTCGAAAGGCAGTCCCGCAGTCCGGCAACGTAGCTGAAAAAGAACCGCAGGGCGGCGAACGCGGCGCGGATCGGGGCCCGCGTGGACGAGGATGTCGCTCTCGCCGAACGGCTGCTGATGTCACAGGGACTGCCGCCGCGGTCACCGGCCCGCTGCCCGACGCCGGCAGCGAGTTGCTCGTCACGCTGACCGCGATGCCGGGACGGCGCTACCAACTCCGCACGATTGCTGCCACGGGATCGCCGCCGGCCGCGTTGCGCCGCGAGCAGCCCGCGCGACGGCCGCGGCGACGGCATTGTCGCATCCAGCGGACATCCGGGATAAGGAGCGGACCTGCCATGTCAGCCGGCCCAGTCTTCTACTGTCATTCCGGTCACCCGCTCGAATTCGCGGGTATTGGCGGTGACGACGATGAGTCCCCGGGCGCGCGCCTGGCCGGCGATAAGCAGGTCGTAGCCACCGATCGGCAGACCCACCGCTGCCAGCTCGGCGCGGAGACGTCCCGCTTCGCGCGCATCATCGAGGTCGAGGTCGAGCACCGGGAAGGCCAGCGCGTCGATCTGCGCGAGGTTGTGCTCGACCCGGGCCGAGCGGTACGCGCCCCAGTAGAGCTCGTGGAGTACCACCGCCGATACCGCGACGTCACTTGGCGACTGCCGGCGCAGCCGCTGCGCTACGGTGCTATTGGGATCGCGCAGCACGGCAATGACCGCGTTGGTGTCGAGCGAGAAGGTCACGCCGCGTCGAACAGCGCCCGCGGCTGCGGCGGCGGCTGATCACGGCCGCCCTCGAGAAAGTCGGCGTCGACCGGCTGCAGGCGATCAAGCCATGCCCAGCTGACTGGCAGCGGCTCGAGCACCACCGCTGCCCCCGCTCGTCGGATACGAACGGCTTCGCCCTCGATCCGGTACGCGCGTGGCAGCCGCACAGCTTGGCTGCGGCCAGTCCAGAATAGCTTGGCGGTGTCCATACTCTTGCTTCCGGTAGTAGCCATAAAACATATACGGCAGCCGGAGGGGAAAGGCCAGTGCGCCACCTTGCGGCTGCCTCAGCACATCGCCGCGCCATCAGCCTGTCCGAAACCGATGGGTTCCCGACACGACAACCAAAATAATTTTTCAGTCCGAGGCCCTCGTGTCCGAAACCCCTGTCCGTAATCAAGTGTCCGAAAGTCTCGCTACAACGTTGCATATCGGACACCGCCCGATATGCTTCGACCGTCACA
>JBBRQR010000119.1:0-8551 GCA_038226115.1 Sphingomonadales bacterium
CAGCCGCATCGAAATCATGTTCGGCCGCCTGAAGGATTGGCGCCGTGTCGCTACCCGCTACGATCGGTGCCCGACGGTCTTCTTCTCCGCCATCGCGCTCGCCGCCACCGTCATCTTCTGGCTGTGATCAACGAGTCCTGACCCTAGCCAGTAGCCGTTGCGTTCTTAAAAGATCGTGCATAGCCTCCGACCTTTCCGGGTGACATTCGTCATGCCGATCGGAGAGGCATGAAATGGGTCTTGCGCCCAGCGCAACCAACGTCACCGTGCGCCAAGTGCTGGAGAAGCTCGACGGAGACTTCGCCGCCACGGCTGAGGCGGTTGAGAACGGCGAATTCGCGCTGTGGGTGGGTTCAGGGATTTCGCGGAAGGCGCCGAGCCTAGGCGGTCTCATCGCGGCGGCGATGGAATATCTTCGCGCGAGGGCGGTCGATCCGGCGACCGAAGCGGAATATTTGCCCGCGCTCGACGAGGCTTTGCAGCTTGCCGGTACGGATCGAGCGGCGATCGGCGCCGACATCCACTCGGCATTCGCGACGTGGGCGGCGCGCGTGGCGATCATCAATGCGCTCTGGAACACTTATTCCCGCGTTCTAGACATCCGCGTAGGTGCAGAGCCTGGCGACTTCATTCTCTGGACGGCCATCGACATCCGGCGGCAGTTCGAGAATCCGGCACCCCCGGCGGCGGCGCATCTCTGCATCGCGATCCTCGTGCTCGAGGGTGCAGTCAAGACCATCGCATCCGGGAACTGGGACGGCTTCATTGAAGCTGCCGTCCATCGTCTCGGCGGCGGTATACCGGGGATACTCCAGGTTGTCGTGGATCCCAACCAACTCCGCGATCCGCCTGGTCAGGCGAGGCTCTTAAAGTTCCACGGCTGCATCGTTCACGCCGAGCAGGATGAGGCGCGATATCGCCGTTTTCTCATCGGCAGCCATACGCAGATCGCCATGTGGCCGAACAACCAAGACTTCGCCGCAATGCGGAATGAGGTGCTCGGGATCGCCACGAACCGCAAGACGATGGTTTTGGGCCTGTCAATCCAGGACATGAATCTGCAGGGCGTGTTCGCGGCGGCGACGGGGATCAATCGGTGGCCGTGGCCTTGCGCACCCGGTGCGCCGGGCCATGTGTTCTGCGAAGACCAGATCACCCAAGGTCAGCGCGACGTCCTTCGGATCGTATATGGGAACGACTACAACGCCAACGTGGCGGCGATAAACGCGGCGAGCCACATGCGGGCCTGGGGCGAACAGGTCCTGGTCGCGTTGGTGCTCAATATGATTGCCGACAAGCTCAACTGCCTGATGGCATTCGCGCTCGGCGCGGCTGGCAGAGCCGCGCTCCTCAGCCCCCTGACCGAATCAATAAACGGGCTGCGCGACCAGATGGCGGACGGCGCCGTAGTCGACGCAGCGGACCAGAGCCGAACACCCGCCGTGAACAAGGGTATCGCCCTATGGTCGCGCGCAGTGGCTGTCTTTCGCAGCGGCCAGCTACAGCAGGACCCGGCAGCCTACGAGTCGATCAGTCTGACCAGCACCGGCCTGCTCGCGACGGACCAGAACGCCCGCGCGAGCAGGCTCGGGCATCTCGCAATCGTGCTCGCGCTTCTGGAACATGGCCGGTCGACGGCCCGGTGGTCGCTCGCTTCCCCGGCAAACGACGACCTCTCCGCCGGCGTCGCTTCGCTACAGGCCAATCGTGCCGGAGCTCCGGTCCGCCCTCTCTTCCTCGTGAAGTCGGCGTCCGAAGCGATTCGGCTTGAGGCAGACGGTGCATACGCGAACGACAACACGCTGGTCATCCACTCCGACGACACATGGCACCGGACGATGGCCGCCCGCTCGAGCAGGGCGCCCTCGAGCGCGCCGGGTCGCACGGGATCGCTGGCCCCCTCCCATATGAGCATGGAAAGCCTTCTCCGGGCCTACGGCGACATCGACGAATTGCGGGCGTTCTTCGCGGCCGAGGTGCTGCTATGACATCGTCGCCCCTGATCGTTGCCATCCGCCAGCGCCTCAACGACGCGGGATACGACGATCTGCCCACCCCGTTCAGGATGGCGGGTGTCGAGTTCCAGTTCACCGCGGCCCTTCGCGGTCGGCATGGACGTGCGCTCGACCTCGTGCTGCTCGTCGATACTACGGCTGGATCGTTCGGCGACAGCGACGGCGCGCGCGTACGTGCCCGCGTCCAGGCGCTGAGCCGCGCGCTCGACGTCACCGCATCGAGATACGTACTCACCGTGGTACTCGCCGGCGCGACGCTGTCCGGCGACGTTGAGGCGCTGGCCGACACCGCGCGCGTCCTGCACGTCGACACGCTTCCCGTCGATAACGCGGGAATATCGGACCCTGATCGCCTGGATGACAGCATCCGCGTGCTGCTGCCCCTGTCGATCCCGCAGCCGGCCGCCGGCGAGCACGGCGGCCCGGCGCAGGAGCAGCTGGAGAAGGCCCTGAAGAACATCGTGGACGCCGCGACAATCAAGATTATCATGACCGCGGCGGAGCGCGGCGACGAGGCAGTGACGACGGCCATCGCGGGCTTAATCGATGCGGCGTTCGTCGGCCAGCAGGAGACGGCATGACCGACCTTCTCCTTAAGGAACTGGACGTCACCGACTTCCGCAGCATTCGCGGGCACGTGCACGCTCCGCTCGACGCGCAGGTCGTGCTCGTCCACGGCGAGAACGGCGCCGGCAAGACAAGTCTGCTGTCGGCCATCGAGTTGGCGCTAACAGGGAGCGTGCAGTCGCTGCGGCGGGCCGACCCGGGATATGCGTCGCAGCTAGTGCACCGCTCCGCCGCGCAGGGCAGCGTTTCGGTGGCGACGGCCGGCGAAGGTGCGGCCAGTTACGGCGCCACGCTCTCTCCCGACGGCATCGTGACGTCGAACTCCTTCGACGCTACGCTTGCTTCGTTCTTCAGCGAACGCAGCTACCTGCCACAGGCGCTGCTCGGACAGCTGCTCCAGATCTACCAGGATTCGGGAAGCGGCGCAGATTCGCCGCTGGCCAAGTTCGTGGGCGAACTGCTGCGTCTCGACCGCCTCGACGCCGTCGAGACCGGGCTGAAGTCGCTTGGCGACGTGCGGAACGTCCGCAAAATCGTGGACAGGTGGTCGGACAACGAGCTTGAAAAGGCGCGGCTTGACGCGCTCATCAAAGATCAGAAGTTCGATCAGCGCCAGATCATCGAGGACATCGGCGTCCAGATGTTGGCTATCAGGAAGACGGTCGATGCGCTCGGACTCACGCTCGAGCTGGACGACCGCGCGCTCGACGCCATCGAACAGGCGCTTTCGCCGGCGCAGGATGAGATGAGCCTGGCGACGATAACCGATCGCCGACGCGAACTCGGGTCGATCCGGCGGGATCTCCGGGCGGCGGGCGCGGGTACGTCCGCGTCCATCGCCGCCCGGCAGGCGCCCGACGCGTACGAGCGCTGGTCTGCCACCTACATAGAGCGGTACTCGAGACTCCGATCGAGGATCGAGGCGATCTTTACCTCAATCTCACTGCCCGACGACATGGGGGCCTTTGGCGAAGCCGCGCTCCGCCATCTAACGCTTCACGCTGACCAGGCGACGTCTCGAGCTCGGAAGTGCAAGGCCGACGCCGAGCGGCTCGCCGCGGCCAACGAGGAGATCGAGGTCGCGCGATCGCGCCTCCGGGCCATCAGCAGCGAGATGGATGGCATCTCGACGTCGGCTGGCGGCCTCGCCGCGATATTGTCGGAGGTGACGGCCCTAATCGACAGTGAGGCCTGTCCCGTCTGCGATCGCGACTACTCCGAGCTTAACGCCGGCACACTGGTCGAGCACGTCCACAGCAAGGTGCGTCGCATGTCGGCCTCGGCGCAGCGCTTGCTTGAGCTCGGGCTGACGAATACGCAGGCGCAGGCGCTCGTCGACAGGCTCGAACGGGAGATTGCCACGCTGAACGACGCTATGCCCGACGAGCGCGCGCTGGCCGAACTCGACCGCGCCGCCGCTGATGCGAATGCCGCGCATGCCGAGCTTTCCGACATCCTCGAAGCACTAAAGGAAGGGTCGCGTCTGCGGGCCGGACAGGTCGCGGCGCAGCGTGCCGTCACCGAGGCGCAGTCTCGCAGCGTGGCGCTTACGGCAGCTCGACAGACGCTGTCCGACTTTGCCGTCGCCATCGCCACCGCCCCTGTCGTCGACGGCGAGGATCTGGACGCGGCGGCCGAGCGGATTCAGTCCCTCCTCGATGGCGAGAACCGCCAGCTCGAGAGCCGGCTGTCGTTGCGACGGGAGGGACGCGAGGCGGTTGGAACGATCCGCTCGCTTCAGTCGCGGAGCGATCGGCTGTCTGACGAGCTTAGCCGGCACGAGGCGGCGCTCAAGGTGGTCGCGAGGGCACATCAGCGGGCGCAGAACGTCAGGGCTCAGGGGACGAGGATTCGCGACGCCGTTGACGCCATTCGCTCGGGCATCATCCGCCGGGAATTCAACGAGCGGCTTAACCGGCTCTGGCGTGATCTGTTCGTGCGCCTGGCTCCCGGCGAGCCGTTCATTCCGGCGTTCCGAATTCCCGCGTCGGAGACCCAGCGCATCCAGCCGCGTCTCGTCACCGATCACCGATCGGGGGGCGCGGCCGGCGGCACGCCGGGCGCGATGCTAAGCGCGGGCAACCTAAATACCGCGGCCCTAACACTGTTCTTGTCGCTCCACCTCTCGGTGCCGAAGACGCTGCCCTGGCTGATCCTTGACGATCCCGTTCAGTCTATGGACGACGTCCACATCGCCCATCTTGCCGCTCTTCTACGTACACTGTCAAAGGAGCACGGGCGGCAGATCGTCATTGCGGTCCATGACCGCCAGCTCTTTGAGTATCTCCGCCTCGAACTGAGCCCTGCATTTCCGAGCGACAGCTTGCTCACGCTTGAACTAGCCCGCAGCCCCAATCAGGACACACGGTGTCTGTCGCAACGGTTCAGCTTCAAGGAGGAGACGTCGCTGCTTGCGGCCTAGGACGGTAAGTGTTGCCAAGCCCGCAACCTGCACGAACGGCAGCTCATCGCGATTGCCGCGCACAAGCTGCCATACAGCTAATTACCAACCTGCGAGGGGTATGTACGTCCTGATCACTCTGTCCGCAAAACGAAGGTCTGAGGTTCGAGTTCGGAGTTGTCCCAAAACTATCGATGCGGTGGCAATCCGGACGTGTTCCTTACGGGACGGCAAAACGGACAGCGCGCAGGTCCACGATGCATCCCAACAGCCTATGCCGGCTCACAATCATCAGGCTCGCTGTTTAGCGGCCGTCCAGCTTCGGGTAAAAAATCCATTGTCACCTCGCGCGCGAGAGATCCGCCAGAAGAAAGTCGCCGACCGAGAGCCTCGACAAAGCGATCATAGCGTTCGGCTCCCTTTGCCCGCGCTGCGGCTGAACTCTGTTCCGTCGTCGCTGGATTCGCTGTTAGCCAGAACCGAATGAACATCGCCAGCGTCTCGACCGCGATCGCGTCGTTCCGCTCTAGCCGCTCGAGGACGCGCACGATCCGATCGAGGCGCTTGGCGATTGCCGCCTCCTGCCGTCCCGCGGCGTCTGGCGAAAGGAACGACGCGATGGCCGCCTCTGCAACCAGCGATTTCGGATGGGCGAGTCGGCTCGCGTAGGCCGTGAGATCGTCGAATGTCGCCGGTTCGAGATACACCGTCAGCTGCTGCTTTCGCATCAGTAAAACTCCAACCCGTCGCCGGGATCGAGCGATGCCTGTCGCGCCGCCACCCGCTGCTGGCCGTTGAGCGATCGCGCGCGCACCGCGTCGGCTTCAAACTCGTTTTCGGGCGCGGTAATTGTTTCCTCCACGGTCGGCTGTTGTGGCGTCAACTCCTCGTGGTCCGAAGGCTCAGGCTCGCGGCGCAGCCCGCCATCGGCCAGTCGCTTGCTGACCTGTTCGGCCGCCGCCGGCACCGCAGCGGCGACCAAAGCGTCTGCGTCCCAATCGTGATCGCGGACCGTGCGCTGGGCTCTCGTCGCCGGTGGAGCTAATACTCTCCGCGCCAGCTGCCGATCTGAGTAATAGCGCGCCTTGCTCGCGCGCACCGGCGGCAGTCCGGAGACCAGCACGACGGCTTCTGTCGCCGGAAGCTGCATTACCTCTCCGGGCGTCAGCAACGGTCGCGCCGTCTCCTGGCGGCTGACCATCAGATGTCCGAGCCACGGCGCCATGCGGTGCCCGGCATAGTTGCGCGCATCGCGAATTTCAGTGGCGGTGCCGAGGGCGTCCGACACGCGTTTGGCGGTCCGCTCGTCGTTGGTCGAGAACGCGACACGAACGTGGCAGTTGTCGAGGATGGCGTGGTTGGGGCCATAGGCGCGCTCAAGCTGGTTGAGGCTCTGCGCGATTAGGAACCCGCGGATGCCGTAGCCCGCCATGAACGCCAACTGGCTCTCGAAGAAGTCAAGGCGGCCGAGCGCGGGAAACTCGTCGAGCATCAGCAACAGGCGGTGGCGATGACCGGCATGATCGAGCCGTTCGGTCAGCCGGCGACCGATCTGATTGAGGACCAGCCGGATCAGCGGCTTGGTCCGGGCGATGTCGGAGGGTGGCACGACGAGGTAGAGCGTCGTCGGCCGGGCGCCCGAGACGAGGTCGTCGATGCGCCAGTCGCACTGCGCCGTGACCTTCGCCACGACCGGATCGCGGTAGAGGCCTAGGAACGACATCGCTGTCGACAGCACGCCCGAGCGCTCGTTGTCGGACTTGTTGAGCAGCTCGCGCGCCGCCGAGGCGACAACCGGGTGGGGCCGATCGCCGAGGTGCAGTGTCGCCAGCATCGCCTTCAGCGTGACATCGATCGTACGCTGGGGATCGGACAGGAAATTGGCAACTCCGGCGAGCGTCTTGTCTGCCTCAGCGTAGAGAACATGCAGGATTGCCCCGACGAGCAGGGCATGGCTGGTCTTCTCCCAGTGCGACCGGCGTTCAAGTGCGCCTTCGGGGTCGACGAGGATGTCGGCGATGTTCTGCGCGTCGCGAACCTCGCACGCGCCGCGGCGGATTTCGAGCAATGGATTGTAGGCTGCGCTCGCCCCGTTGGTCGGATCGAACAGCAGGACGCGGCCGAACTTCGCGCGCCAGCCGGCGGTCAAAGACCAGTTCTCGCCCTTGATGTCGTGGACGATGCACGACGCCGGCCACGTAAGCAGCGTTGGCACGACCAACCCAACGCCCTTGCCGGAGCGGGTCGGTGCGAAGCACAGCACATGTTCGGGTCCATCGTGGCGAAGGTAGCGGTCGTCGTATCGGCCGAGAATGACGCCGGCGTCGCCAGTCATGCATGCGTCGTCCACTTCGGTTCGCCGAGCCGGTGGATAGCTGCGAGAGTCGCCGATCGGCCGCGACCAAAGCGACCAGCCTTGCCGGACCTGGCCCGGGGTCCGCCCGCCTTTTGAGCGGCGCGGAGGGCCTTGTTCAGGAATGTCTCGATCCGAGGGCCACCGGCCCTGACGCGTCCAGGGCGAATGCGAAGTTCGTCGTCAGTCGACATGGCAATTTTCGACGCAAGGTGCGTCAAATGGCGGAAAACTAACGTTTTCCGCGTTGGCAAACATCGCCATGATCGATCGCAAGGTGCGAGCGCGCCTTGAAAATGCTGCGTAAAATGACTTCCCGACCGCCCCGCACCTTGCGGCTTTTATCCTGCCCTCCCTTATCTTTGCTCTTCCAAGGAGCTTCACCCCACGCACAAACCTTCCCATGTACGAAATCCTACGATCGATGTGGTAGGGTTCGATCACGGGCGATGGACCACGAAGATCGTGTTTCGCGGGCTCTGCTCGACCTGCTCGACGGGCATTTTTGTTGCTTCACCGGCAAGCGGAGCAGTGGTCTGCCCGACCTCATCTCCGCTTACGCTTTGTCGCGGAACGCCGTTGGCGATGAAGATTGGCGCCTCGGTCCAAAGCTTCATCAGGACGATGCGGGACGATACGACCGTCGCCGGCCTGACCTGCCCAAGCCATGACGAGATGCGGTCGACATAAACTAAGGTCGCGGCTGGCAGCCTTCGTCCGCTGGCGAAATAGTCTTCGAACCTCCCGGGTCCAGCGTGATACGCGGCGAGCGCGTCCGGCCAACCGTATCGATCGTGCATGGTGCGCAGATAGATTGCGCCGGCAATCATGTTGGTCCGGGCGTCGAAGGGATCGGGTCCGGCAACGCCGCGGCCTTGGAGATCGCGCCAAGTGGACGGCATGACCTGCATGCAACCGAGCGCGCCGGCAGACGAGATCGCGCGAGCGTCGCCGCCGCTCTCGGCACGCATCACAGCGCCGACCCATGGTTGGGGCAAGCCGGCGATCTGGGCGGCTTCTACCACGAAGTCGCGACACGCTGGAGGGCTGGTCGTCTCGCCGAACGCAGGACTTTGCCAGTCGAAGACACCCGCCAGCGCCAGCACCGTGAGGCGTCCATGTCGTCGGCTCATCGCGCCCGCCATGTCCAGACCGGGATCGCACGCCCGATAACCGTCGATCGTGGCAGCGCGCCAAAATAGCGTCCGTCGAAGC
>JBBRQR010000120.1:0-8518 GCA_038226115.1 Sphingomonadales bacterium
GGCGCCGTAACGGACCCGGGCGCGGTCACAACGGCCGCGCCCAAACATAGGAAAGGACTTGAATCTTGATTGCCCTATCGTATCGCGCCACGATCTCGCCGCATGCGCCGGTGCAATTCAGTTGCCCGCTGGAACCGGACAATTGCCCGCCGCTCGCGGCGCGCGTCGGCGACGTTGGGCCGGAGTTGTGCCAGCTGGTGACAAACTACACCCCTAAGCGCTTCCCGCCCGGCGGTGCGATCGTCGAGCGCAAGCACGACGGAATCCGAGCGCTGTGGCGCAATCGCCAGCTGATAACGCGCAATGGCTTGCCGATATGGTCGACCGCGCACCTATGGCGCGGGCTCGAGCGGCTCGAGGCGGCGCTCGGCGGCGCGCACCTGATCGACGGCGAGTATGAGGAACCCGGCGGCTTCGGCGCGACGTGCAAGCGGTTTAACGAAACGCGGTGCGACGGCACGCCGAACTTCCGCGGGCATGGCCGCTTGTTTCTATGGGACGCCGTGCCGATCGGCGTTTGGCAGGGACAAGCGACCGGCGAGCAGCTCGAGCGGCGCAAGGTGGCGCTGGCGGCTGCGCTTGCCCGGGTTGACGCGCCAGGCGTGGCGCTTGTGCCTGGCGTGACCGTCTGGCGCGCAGCCGAGATCGCGCCGCTTGCGGCCGCAGCATGGGCGCGTGGCGAGGAAGGCATCGTTGTTAAGAACCCGCGGTCGCTGCACTACGCCGGGCGCGGCCCCGCGTGGCAACGAGTCAAGCGCAAGCTGACGCTCGACTTGCGCGTTATCGGATATGGCGCGCGGAAAGATGACCCGGGCGTGCTCGGTCATATTATCGTCGATCATCACGGCGTCGGCGTCCGCGTGGCCGTAGGATGGAGCGAGCGCGAGCGCGCCGAACTATGGCACCACCCGGAGCGTATTGCCGGGCGCGTCGCCGAGATCGAGGCGATGGAAGCGACCGATTGGCTTAACTTGCGCCACCCGCGCTTCCTGCGGTGGCGGACTGATCTCGAAGGGATAGACTTATGAGTGAGATTCAAGGCGTGCGGCTGCATGTCAACAACGCGGCCGATGTCGCTTTCAGCGGTCGCCTGCTCGGCGAGTATTCAACCCAAAATGCCGGAGGGACGAAAGATCGCTGGACCGAGCTGCGGCTATGGGAAACGGAAGCTGGCGCGTGGATCGTCGAAAGCGTTGGGAAGTCGACAGCTGGTCGCGAAATCGACCTACGCGACGTGAAAACGATTCCGCGTGACCCGGAGCGTACGGAGAATCGAGACGATCGCGTCGCCGTCATGGAAGCGTTCGGCTGGTCGATCGTCGCCAAAGCATTCGCCCGCACAATGGGTTGGGACGTCGTTCGGAGGGTGCCGTGAACTGGATCGTATGCGGCCTGATCGGCGCGATCGGCGGCCCGGTGCTGCTGCTCGCGCTCGGCTATTCGATCAAGAATCCGACGACCGGGTTCCTGATCGTCGCCGCCTGCCTCGCGCCGTTCGTTTGGGCGTTCGTTTGGGCGTTCGTCGACGAAGTGTGCCGCCACGTATTCGACCCGCGGCGCAAAGCGGTTAACGCGCGCTGGCGTGCCGAATGCCGGGCGCGGATTGCCCGCGAGGCGCTGGTGACGTTCCGACAGGACGCGCCGGGCGCAGTGAACGGCTCGCCGCCGACGCAGCTGCGCGGCGCGGTGCCGGATCGCCGGCGGCCGGAACCCGATCGCCGGCCGGTGCCGACCGGCGGCCCGCAGTGGCGAGCAGTTAAGCCCGCGCTCATCAACGAAGGTATCGCCGAAGAGGATTGACCCGGCATTGCGGCGACGTCGACCAGACACAAAAAAACGGCCGGGCAGGGGATTGCTCCCTCGTCCGGCCGTTCCATGAGCGGTCCCGTCTGTCCGCTGTGCGCGCATCCGCCGATGCACCTGTTAGAGTCGAAGCGGCCGGCGAACCGGCTAGATCATCGACAGAATCTCATAGTCGCGCGAGAAGCGATTCCAGCCGTCACGCTTGTTGCGACCGGAGTCGACGGCCCGCCCGTAATAGGTGCGGTTTTGCCGATACGGCCCCGCGTCAGGGTCAAAGCAGCAATAAGCGGGCAATGTCTTTCCGAGCGCCAGCGCCAGCGGACCGAATTGCGTTTCGAACTCGATCTCGGTTGTCCAGCCGAGCGTGAGCGTTAGCGTCCGCAGCATCGCGCCGACGGCGATGTCAGGCACGCCGTTGCGGCTAACACTGATCGTCGACTGATCGGCCGGGCCGGAGCCCCACGTCGGCTCATAGTAGCGCGAGCCCTGCACCTTCGTTCCCATGATGAGGAACGGCGCTTGAAATGCGCCGCTATGGCCGGAAATGCGCAGCGACCAGTAGCGCCGCGTCACGGTCGCGCCGATGTCGAGAAAGCTGTTGTACGTCGCGCGCGCCGGCGTCGCGGTCGTGGACGGCACCGCGATCGGCCCGGCATTATAGGCGCCGTTGAATAGCGCGCCTGGCGACCGGAAGTCGAACCCGCCAGTGCTCGCCCCGCCGAAGCCGCTGCCGCTTACGATCCCCGGCGCAATGAACGGGAGCACGCCGGAATCGTACTGCGGCGTGGAGCCGTAAACCGCAGTCGCGCTATCATCCATCGTGAAGCGCCAGGTCGTGCCGGCCTGCGCATTCGCGCCGAGGACCGCGGCGAAGTTGACCGCCTGCGCGCTGCCGAAATCGCCGGTAATTAACGCGGTCACGCCATCGAGCGCCGGCGTACACCACGTCAGCCCGGCATATTGGAACTCGCCGAGCAGCGACGCCTCTTGCCCGGCCAGCTCGTGGCTCGAGGATAGGATTGCCCCGATCGCGGTCGGCTTCACGAATATGGGAATGCCGGCCATTTGTTATCCCCAAACGATCAAGGTTGTCCGCTCCGCATCGTAATCGATGCCGGCAATACCGACAATCGCGACGGGCAGGTTCGCGTTTTTCTCATCGTCGACCAGCGTCGCGGCGGGAACGACTTGTGAGAAGTCGAGCGCGCCGGTGAACGCCAAGACGCCTTGCACGACGACTTGGAACTTGCGCCGGTCGCCCTTGAGCAGCGCGAACCGTTCATCGCACATCGCTGCGGCGTCGCTTGTCAAATCAAAGAACGTGGTCACCGGTGCCGCGAGCGTGTCGCGCGCCGCCGGGCCGTAGCGCGACCTGATCGCCGCGTCGGAAGCGACATAGCTGCGGAACTCTTCGCTGACGAACGCGATCCGCGTTGGGCTGGCGGGCATTACGCGGGCAACGCCGCGAGCAAGCGGCTCGGAATAATGTTTCTCGTGAAGCCATCGACCGACGAGAACGCCATCGCCTGACCGGGCGCGAACACTAGGCCCGGCTTCCACGCATGATCGAGCGTCATCGGCGTAAGCTGGCGGTTGCTGATGTAGCGCACCGAGGCGGTGCCTGCGTCGTTGAACATTTCGACCGCCTCAAACCCGCCGGGGAACTGGTCGGACTTAGGCGCGGCCCACACTGTCACGTCGCCGTCGCGCGGCCCTTGTTGAGCGCCCGCGCACGTCGTTGCCGGTGCGCCCTTATAGGTGACGTATGGAGTCCGCCCGCCGCGTGCCGAGAAGAAACACCCGGTGGTTTCAAGCAAGGCCATGCGGCGGTTCCAATCTTGCAGCCACGGCAATAACTCCGCGTGGATCAACATCCCGGTATCTTCAAAGTAGTTTGTGCCGAAAACGCTATCGAAAAGGATCAAACCGACGCCGCCGAAAATGATGTTCGACGAGGCAATCGTCTCGGCGACCGCTGGCGAGTAACGCAATTCGGGCTTGTCGTAATTGTCCGAGCAAGCAAGAATCATGCTGAACGCGGGCTTGTGGTAGATGCCAAGGTTAGCGACAATGCGCGTGCCCGGTACTTCCTGCCAGCCGCCGACAACCTTATCGTATGTTGTCATCGGGCCGTTAGTGGAAATGTCCATGCATGCGCCCTCAATCGTTGAGGTAAAAGTGGAACCCCAATCGGCGCGACCAAACTGCCGAGGCAAGTTTTGGTCGGGGTAATAGATGTCGCTTGAGTACGCAGCGAGCCCAATAACATCGCCATATTCACGGTTAATCGGAACATTGAACAGCGTCGGATAAGCGCCCGTATTTAGAATCCACGGCACGATGCGCTTGCCCGCTGCGGCCAGCTTGATGTTAGCGTTCTTGATGCGAAGCGCAAACCCGTCAGGGGTTTCTCGCATTGTGCCGCCGGGGCCGTCCATCGTTCCCATTTCATCAATGCCAATAAACAATTCAACTGACGGATTATCGGCAAGGTCGAGCAAGTTATAATCCTCGGGCAGCACCATGATCTTCATGCCCGCCGTCTTGATGGCCGCCAGCCAGCCCACGGCGTCATATTCATGCCCGCCGTTCCATTTTGTCGTTTGATAGACGACGCCGCGGAACACGCCGAGCGCGCCGATGGCTGCGACGTGCTGCTCGGGAACGTCCCAAAGCCACATCGAATAATGCAGCGGCGCATAGCTGGCCGGAGTGATGTCGCCCCCGGTGGTCGGCACCGGCGTCGGCAGCGGCGTGATAACCGGCGGCGGCAGCACGACCGGCGGCGGCACGACGACCACAGCGTCGATGCCGAGCGCCAGGCGCATCGATGCGGTATCGAGCCACTGAATCTTGTTATCGAGGCTGGCGAGAAAATAGTTTTTTGTCATGGCTCGATCCTCGCAAATGGGGCGGCCGTGATGGCCGCCCCGGGATTGCTTTAAGCGGTAGGCACCGGTGGAAGCCCGACAGGGATTGGCGGCATGCCGGCATCGGCCTTGAGCGCGGCAACGACCGGCAAAAGCGCGGCGAGGCTGTCCGCCTTATCGGTGACGTTCTGCGCGATCGTCGCTTCGGCGGCGTCGAGTTTCGCCTGAACGACCGCGACACCGGCTGCGGTGCCAGCGGCGATAATCGCGTCATAGGCCACCTGAGCGGCGGCGAGGTCGGCAACGGCTGTTTCGATTTCGGGATAGATCACGTGAAGAACCTTTCGTTTGAGCCAAGCAAGAAATGCGGCGATCATGGCTGATCTCCGGTTGTCGGCGCCGGAATTGGCGAGACGGGTGGTGCGGCGCACTTGGGCAAGATCGCCCGTATGGCATCGCTAAAAATCCGATATTGTGCGAGGCGCGCGATATAGACCGGCTCGCGGTCGCGCACGTCGAGCGGCAGTTCCGCAGTGAGTGCCGGCGGAATCTTTGCCAGCAGCGCCTTCTCACCGGCGGGCGCGAGACAGGCGACGGGGCGGTCAAGATAAACCGTCTGCGTTTCAACCTTGGGAGCGGGTAGCGGCGCGGTGGCGCAGCCGCCGAGCAGGAGCGCTACGGCAACGATTCTAAACATCACATCTTCTCCCGGCTATGGGCGGCGAGCGCGTCGCCGGCGGGATTGAGGCACGGCCCGACCTGCGGCGCACGGCGCTTGATGATGGCATTGGCCCGGGCGATTACGTCGCGCTGTCCGGCGGCGATCAGGTCCGCAACCGCCAGTGCATCGTTGCCCGCCTTGATCGTGGCGATGTCGCGGCGCTCGCTGGCGAGCCGATCCGTATTTGCCCGGTCGAGATTGGCTTTCGTCGCGATGGCGTAATCGTGCCAGCCGTTGCGGTTCGCCTGCCATGCGGCGACTTGCGCGGCGTCGTGCGCGAGCCCGCGGTCGTAAGCGCGGCTATCGATCCACCAATAGACGCCGCCGACCAGCAAGAGCGCGCCGATAACTTCGTAGATCCATCGAGGGATCGTGGCGAGAAATCCGACCGGGCCGCCGATCGCGGTGCCGACAGCTTTCTCCGCAGCCCATGTAATGATGCTCATATCAGCCGATCCGGTTCACGTTTCACGAAAAAGCGCACCATGATCCACACGAGGGCAAGGTGGATAAAATGCATCACGAGGCGTCTCCTGTGACTGCTACGCCGGGCGCGGTAACCGCCGTGGTCGTCGTCACCGTCGCAACCGGTGCATCAGATCCCCCGCCGATCGCATCGAACGAATTACCCATGAACTTGCCCGACACCTGCCGCAGCGATACCGTCATCGCCAAGCCGATCAGCACCAGCCCAAGCCCGGCCATCGCCATGACATTCGAATGGCCGATGATCTCGAGCCGCTGCGCTGCGAGCGAGGCGGGCCAGTCGCCGCGCCAGACGATCAGTATGTCGACGAATGCGAACGCGGTCAGCGCCATGCCCGCACCGGCGAATGTCAGCGCCAGTACGGTACGCCGCCAGTCGGGCGCGAGATTGAGCGTCATGGGGCGATCCTCTCGCCGGTGAGCATCTGCTGCGCGAGCCGGCGGGCGCGGCCGTGGACCTGCCCCGCCCATTTCGATGCCAGCATGCCGTCGTGCGCGCCCTGCCAATTGCCCGCGTGCATCGCGGCGAGCGTGTTGTAAAACCGCACAAGCGAGCCGATTCCCATGTTGAATGCCATGTTGGCGAGCACGTCCTGTCGTGCCGGATTCAGGGCGCGCCACCACGGTAGCGCATGATCGAGATCGATTTCCGAATGCCGCCGATCATCTGCGAACACTGACATCGCATAGGGGCGCGTCCATACCGTGCCGCGCGCGACGTGCGCATGCCCGACACCAACGGTCAAAATGCCGAGCGTATCCGGGTAGGCGGTTAGAATGCAGCCGCCTTCGTCGGACATAATGTCGGCGTCGAGAAAGGTCGTTGTCATCGCGCTTCCTTTGAATCGGGATGGCTGTCGTCGACGTCGGCCGTCGTCAGGTCAGCGAGGATTGCAGCAAACGATGCGTCAGGATTGCGCGCGGCGAACGCAGCGCGCAGATGCGTGCCGATCTCGGCAGCCCGCGCCGACACATCGCAGATGCCGAGCAGGTGCATCGTCGGGCTGAGGTCGATCACTTCAACCCCTCCCGGCGACGTTCGGCATCAGCGAGCACGCGCAAGTCGGAGCGCACGCCTTCGATCGAATCGTGCTGTATTTCGTAGCGGGTTTCGAGGGAGTCGAGCCGCTTATCCTGGCGTTGATTCCACTCGGTCGTCTGCCGCGTGAACTCGTCGACGCGGGTGTTTGTCGCGCTCACCGTCCAGAAAATTGTGAGCAGCCCGCCGATGACGAATAGGACGGGGATATAATCGAGCCAGTGACGGCCGCGGGGCAAATCCTCGTTCATGGCGCGCACGCCGCCGGCGGCGTGGATTTCATAGTCGTTCTCCTTTGACGATGCGATGCGCGGTTAGGGCATCCAGCTGACGTTGCTCGCCGCGTGCATCGCGGTTTCAGTCGTCGCGGCGCAAATCGCCGCCTTGGCCGCGAGGCGCTTGCCGCGGATCATCGGACCTAGGACGGCAAGCTGATCGCATGCCGCCAGCAGCAGCAAGGCGATCGCCGTGCGCATCATTCAGCGCTGCTGCGCGCCGTCGTGCGGCGCGGGGCCTGCGTCATGGCTGCAGTTGGTACACGGCACGGCGGTGCCGGTCGCAGGCCCTGGCGCCGGGTCAGAACCGCCGCAACCGGCGAGCGCCGCTGTGAGCACGGCGATCAGGATCATACGCATCAGGGGTCTCCGGTCAGGCGGCGAGGAAGGTTTGCGCGGCGTCGACGGTCCCCGTCGCGCTGCCGGACACGGTGGTCACGGCTTGCAGTTCATAGATTTTGTCGCTGCCCGAGGCGTTGGTCAGCGTGCTGGCGTACAGCGCGGTGATCGTGTCGCCCGGCGACCCGGCGGTCGCGGTGGCAGCAGTGCCGAGGTTTGCAAAGCTGCCTCCCGAGACGCGCCATTGCATCACGATCGTCTGATCACCCGCCCCGGCAACGCCAGCGACACGGATCTTGCACTTCGGCGTCAGCGTGGCCCCGGCGGCGATCAGGATCGTCAGCGTCGCCGAGGTGTCGCTTTGCCCGAACCCCGTCACATGCCGCGTTGCCGCCGTCGTCGTCGTCGCCTGGAACACGACCGGCGTCGACCATGATCCCGTCAGCACGCCGGTCAGCGTCTGCTGTGCCTGGCTCATATAGAGGAACTGCCCGCCAGCCGGGGTCGGCTGTGCGAGCGTCCAGCCCGACGGCACACCGTTGCCGGTCGGCGTCGACGGCAGGCTTGGTGCAGCCTGGAATACGAAAATCTGCTGATTGCCGTTCGACCCGTTCGACCCGTTCGACCCGCTCGGCCCGGCACCGCCGGCTTTCGACTTGGTGACGTTGAGCGTCAATCGGACCGTCACTCCCGAATAGCTCGCGTCGAACCGCACGCTGGCCTGGTCGGCACCCGGATCGGTGATCGAATAAGCGCCGCCGCTGCTGCCGATCGTCGCCCAGGTAACGCTGTCGACGAGCGTGAATGTTGCGACGCTGGTGCGCTCGGTGAAGCCTTCGAACACGCGCATTATGCCCGATGCACCCGAATAGCTGCCGCCCGACCCGTCGGCGGCGGTCGCGATCCCGATCGGTGCATTGGTCAGATAGCCGCTGTACGCCGCCTGACCGGGCGTGCCGCCACCGCCGGTGATGAACAGGTCGAA
>JBBRQR010000121.1:0-8382 GCA_038226115.1 Sphingomonadales bacterium
ACGCTGGTCGATCTCGAACGCGGTGCGGAACACGGCTTTTTCGTCGGCGCTCATAAAGTCGAGGTGCTGGACCGACCCGCCCTGTTCGAGGATCGAATTCCACACATTGTCACTGTTCTTCGCCTTGGCCGTGAGCAGCTTTTCGAGGAACGGATTGCGGATCGAAAAGCTGCCCGACAGCGTCTTGTGGGTGTAGATGTTCGCCGGGATCGGCTCGACGCACGCACTCGTGCCGCCGGTAATGATGCTGATGCTCGCAGTTGGCGCGATCGCCATCTTGCAACTGAACCGCTCCATGACCCCCGCATCGGCGGCGTCGGGACACGCGCCGCGCTCGTTGGCGAGGTGCATCGACGCCTCATCCACTTGCGCACGAATATGGCGGAAGATCTTCATATTCCATGACTTCGCCATCGCGCCCTCGAATGCGAGGCCGCGCGCCTGGAAGAAACTGTGGAGCCCCATGACGCCCAAGCCGACCGAGCGTTCGCGCATCGCGGCATAGGCGGCGCGCTCCATGCCGGGTTCGGCGCGGGCGATATAGTCGCTCAACACGTTGTCGAGGAAGCGCATGATGTCCTCGATGAACACCTTGTTGCCCTGCCAGTCGTCCCAATATTCGAGGTTGAGGCTCGACAGGCAGCAGACGGCGGTGCGGTCCTTGCCGTACTGGTCGACGCCGGTCGGCAGGACGATTTCGGAGCACAGGTTGCTCGTCGACACGCGCAGGCCGACGTCGCGCTGATGCTTGGGCATCGCGTCGTTCACATGGTCGATGAAGACGATGTACGGCTCACCGGTCGCCAGCCGCGTCTCGACAAGCTTGGTGAACAGGCCGCGCGCATCGACGGTGGCGCGAATGTCGCCGGTCTTGGGGCTGACGAGGTTCCACTCGGTGCCGGCGCGGACGGCTTCCATGAACTTGTCGGTGACGAGAACGCCGTGGTGGAGGTTCAATGCCTTGCGGTTGAAGTCGCCGCTCGGCTTGCGGATTTCGAGGAATTCCTCGATCTCGGGGTGATTGATGTCGAGATAGACCGCTGCCGACCCGCGCCGAAGCGACCCCTGGCTGATCGCCAAGGTGAGCGAATCCATGACGCGGACGAAGGGGATGATGCCGCTGGTCTTGCCGTTGAGACCGACCGGCTCGCCGATGCCGCGGACATGGCCCCAATAGGTGCCGATGCCGCCGCCGCGCGCCGCGAGCCAGACGTTCTCGTTCCAGGTGTCGACGATCGCGTCAAGGCTGTCGCCGACAGAGTTGAGGTAGCATGAGATCGGCAGGCCGCGCCCGGTGCCGCCGTTCGACAGGACCGGGGTCGACGGCATGAACCACAATTTCGAGATGTAATCGTACAGCCGCTGCGCGTGGTCGGCATCGTCGGCATAGGCGGCGGCGACGCGGGCAAACAGGTCCTGATACGATTCGCCGGGCAACAGGTAGCGATCCTTGAGCGTCTCGCGCCCGAAGTCGGTCAGCAGCGCGTCGCGGTCGCGGTCGACAATGACGGGAAAGGCCCAAGGCAGAATCGCGTTCGATGCGCGCGGGTCGGCTTTGGGATCGGCCTTGGGGTCGGGGGCGCGGTCGACGTCGGGCGCGCGTGGCGCTTCGCCGTGCTCCGCCACTGGCCGGTCGATCGTCGCTGTGTCGCTGAAAGTCATGCTCGTGCCTCACCCCGTTCCGCCGCCGCGCGCCGCCCGGTACCGCTTGGTCGATACCATCCGCGATTCGCGCTCGCCACGTCAATGTTCTTTTTTCGTTCTCCCGGCCTTGGGGCAGTCGAAGGTGGCGTCAGAAACCGACTAACCACCATCGCTTGTGTCTGCCCCGCGATCTCCGGCTACAAATAGTGCCTGAAACGGTTCGTCGCACAAGTCGAAATATGGGGCGTCGATGACGCATGTGCAACTCCAACGGCTTGCCCGCCGTAGTTGCTTTGTAGGGCGATCATGGCTGCACGAAGCGGGGTAAAACCAACGTCCCTGCCTGCCGACGATGCGCTCAGCGGCGGCGAATCGCCCCCGTCGCCAGCGCGTGTTCGACGGCGGTGAACGACGAGTCGACGGCGCTCGGCGCGGGTTCGGCCACGGCGGTGGCGACGAACGCGACGCCGCTCCCGCGCCGGTCGAGCCATAGGCCGGAACGGACGTGATACGCCTCACCCGCATGGCCGTCGCGCGCCCGACCGTCGCCGAACAGGTCATCGCGGCAGCCGACTGTGGTGGCGATGACCTCCTCGCCAAGGCCATAGGCGCAGTAGAAGCCGTCCTCGCTGTCGCCGTTATGCCCGTCGAAGCGCCATTGCGCCGTCCGCATCAGCGCGACCGTCGCCGGACGGAGCAGGCGGACGCCGTCGACGCTGCCGTCGCCGAGGAGGAGGCGACCGATCTTCGCCAGCCCGAGCATCGAAATCCTCAACCCACCCTGTGGGCTGAACACCGCACCATTGCTGCCGGGAACATAGGCGTCGAGGGCGCACGCGGCGGGGTCGATCCGGTTGACCCCGGCGCAGTCGGGGCGGCGACCGTGGAGGTCGTCCTTGACCGGGACGCCGACGCCATCGGTGAGCAGCGCGGCGCGGGTCACCGCCGGGTCCGAACACGTCGCCCAGTTGAAGCAGGCGTCGATCGCCAACGGCGCCAACACCAGCCGCGCCATCAACCGGTCGAAGCGTTCGCCGGTGGCGCGCTCCATCACCTGCGCGACGATGGGGAAGTTGAAATTGGTATAATGGAACCACGTTCCGGGGGCGTGCGCCGACCAGTTTGCCGGGTGAACCGCGTCGCGCAGCAAGCGTCCGAGCGGGACGGCATAATCGTCGCCGACGTCGATCATCCCTGACGTGTGCGACAACAGGTGGCGCAACGTCACCGGGGCATCGGGAAAGGCCGGATTTCGGAACGTCCAGCCCAACTGGGCCGAGACGTCGGCGTCGAGGTCGAGCGTTTCCGCCTCAATCAGTCGCATCGCGCCGATCGTCGTCACCAGCTTCGACACGCTGGCAACGCGGACGACCGTGTCGGGGGTGAAGGCGCGTCCCGGTGCGGCGTGGCCCGAAGCAGCGCGCGCCGTGACCCCGGCGACGTTAAACGCGACGCGCGCATCGCCGCCGGGGTGGGTCGCGCAGGCCGCGACGGCGAACATGGCGACGAGTGCAAGGCCGCCGCGCGCCAGCGTGCGACGATCGCCCGATCTTCGGCCGAAAGGTGTGCGCTTAGCGAACTTCGTTGTCATCGGATGCTAACCGTCGTTGGTCGTCGCGGCGGCGACATTGCGGATGTCGTCGCGGCGGCGACATTGCGGATGTCGTCGCGGCGGCGACATTGCGGATGTCGTCGCGGCGGCGACATTGCGGATGTCGTCGCGGCGGCTTTGTGAATGAAGTCGCGGCGGCGACGATCGAGATGGTCGGCATCATCGACAGCCTATCATGCGCCGCGCGGCAAACAAGGTTACGCGCGGGGCAGGCGAATACGGATGGTCGTGCCGCGCCCGATCTCGCTTTCGATCGCAACGGTCCCCCCCGACTGGGTGACGAAGCCATAGACCTGACTAAGGCCGAGCCCGGTGCCATGGCCAAGCTCCTTGGTCGTGAAAAACGGCTCGAAGGCGTGCGCGACGACGTCGGCGGCCATGCCGGTGCCGGTGTCGGTGACGGCGACCTCGACGCAGTCGCCGACCGCATCGGTGACATTGGCCGTCGTAACCGTCAGCGTGCCACCCCCCGGCATCGCATCGCGGGCGTTGACGACGAGGTTGAGCAGCGCGTTTTCGATCTGGTTGATGTCGACATTGACCCGCCACAGATGGGGCGACAGGTTAAGGGTGACGGTCATACCGCCGATCGCCGCCCCAGCGAGGGCGCGGACATCGATGACAGCGGCGTTGAGGTCGCATTCGACCGCAACCAGCGGCTGTCGGCGAGCAAAGGCGAGTAGCTGCTTCGTCAACGCCGCTGCGCGCTCGGCCCCGGCGATCGCGTTGACCACCGGGCGATCGAGGCGGGGGTCATCCTCGGTCAGACGGCGGATGCGGTCGAGGTTGGCGACGACGATCGTCAGCAAATTGTTGAAATCGTGCGCGATGCCTCCGGTCAACTGGCCGACTGCCTACATCTTTTGCGATTGTCGGAACATCGTCTCGGCGCGCTCGCGCTCGGCGGTTTCGCGGTAGAGCGCGGCGAGCGCGGTGTCGCGTTCGGCAATCCGCAGCGACAGTCCGGCGTTCGCCATCTGCAACTGTGCCGGCGACGGCAGCGCGATTGCCCGCGGCAGCAGCGGCCACAGCGCCACTGCCGTGACCACCGATATGATCGCGGTCAGCGCCTTGACGAGGCCCTCGATGCCGTAATCGGGGTGCCACAGCGTCCAGATCGACAGGAAGTGCGTCGCCCCGCACGCCATGATGAAGGCCGCGAACAGCCAGACGATCCAGCCAAAGGCGACGTCGCGGCGGTGCGTCAGGAAATAGACGATGGCGACGGGAATCGAGAAATAGGCGATGCCGATCAGTGCGTCGGCGATGACATGCGTCCAGATCAACGCCGGGCAAGCGACGTTCCTCGCGCAGACGCGATAACTCGGTCAGCGCGAGCGCGCCAGGGTCGCACGCGAAAGCGCCACTGGAACAAACCCTGTCCATCGGCCATAATGGGTTATGGCCGCCATCCAGATTCGCACCTCGCTCGCCGAACCCGAAAGCACCGGCGCGTTCGTCCCGCACCGCCCCGCGCGGCCCGAAAAATCGGAGGGCGGCAAGCCGTTCCGCCTTGTCACCGAGTATATGGCGGCGGGCGACCAACCGGCGGCGATCGCCGAACTCGTGACCCAGGCGAACGCCGGCGACCGCGACCAGGTGCTGTTGGGCGTCACCGGATCGGGCAAGACCTTCACCGCCGCGAAAGTCATCGAAGCGGTCCAGCGCCCTGCCCTCGTCCTCGCCCCGAACAAGATCCTCGCCGCGCAGTTATACGGCGAATTCAAGAGCTTCTTTCCCGACAACGCCGTCGAGTATTTCGTCAGCTATTACGATTATTACCAGCCCGAGGCCTACGTCCCGCGCTCCGACACCTACATCGAGAAGGAATCATCGGTAAACGAATCGATCGACCGCATGCGCCATTCGGCGACGCGCTCGCTCCTCGAACGCGACGACGTCATCATCGTCGCGTCGGTGTCGTGCCTCTACGGCATCGGCTCGGTCGAGACGTACAGCGCGATGACCTTCAGCCTGAAAAAGGGCATGACCGCCGACCGTGGCGAAATCATCCGCAAGCTCGTCGCGCTCCAGTACAAGCGCAACGACATGGCGTTCGCGCGCGGCAATTTCCGCGTGCGCGGCGATTCGGTCGAGCTGTTCCCGTCGCACTATGAGGACTCGGCGTGGCGGCTGAGCTTCTTCGGTGACGAGATCGAGGCGATCACCGAGTTCGACCCGCTGACCGGGCAAAAGGTCGCCGACCTGCTGAGCATCAAGGTCTACGCCAATTCGCATTATGTCACGCCCGGACCGACGCTCAAGCAAGCGAGCGAGGCGATCAAGCACGAGCTCACCGAGCGCCTCAAGGAGATGCACATCGAGGGCAAGTTGATCGAAGCGCAGCGCCTCGAGCAGCGGACCAACTTCGACCTCGAGATGATCGCCGCGACCGGCAGCTGCGCGGGCATCGAAAATTACAGCCGCTTCCTGACCGGGCGTCTGCCCGGCGAGCCGCCGCCGACGCTGTTCGAATATCTCCCCGAAAATGCCCTGCTGTTCGTCGACGAAAGCCACGTCACCGTGCCGCAGATCGGCGGCATGTCGCGCGGCGACCACCGCCGCAAACTGACGCTTGCCGAATACGGCTTCCGCCTGCCGTCGTGCATCGACAACCGCCCGCTGCGCTTCGAGGAATGGGAGGCGATGCGCCCGCAGACGGTGTTCGTGTCGGCCACGCCGGGCAAGTGGGAGATGGAGGCGACCGGCGGCGTCTTCGTCGAACAGGTCATCCGCCCGACCGGCCTGATCGACCCGCCGATCGAGATTAAGCCGGTCGAGGATCAGGTCGAGGATTGCATCAACGAGGCGAGGCTGGTCGCCGCCAACGGCTACCGCACGCTTGTCACCACGCTGACCAAGCGCATGGCCGAGGACCTGACCGAATTCATGCACGAGGCGGGCCTGCGCGTCCGCTACATGCACAGCGATGTCGAGACATTGGAGCGCATCGAGCTGATCCGCGACCTGCGCCTCGGTGTCTACGACGTGCTTGTCGGGATTAACTTGCTGCGCGAAGGCCTTGATATTCCCGAATGCGGCTTGGTCGCGATCCTCGACGCCGACAAGGAAGGCTTCCTGCGTTCCGAAACCAGCCTGATCCAGACGATCGGGCGCGCCGCGCGCAACGTCGACGGCCGCGTCATCCTCTACGCCGACCGGATTACCGGCAGCATGGAGCGCGCGATGGCCGAAACCGACCGCCGCCGCGCCAAGCAGGAGGAGTATAACCTCGAACACGGCATCACCCCGACGACGATCAAGCGCAACATCAGCGATGTCCTCGCCGACGTGTCGATGCGCGACGGTGTGATCGTCGACACCGGCGACGACGAAACCCCGAACCTCGTCGGCCACAACCTCAAGGCGTATATCGCCGACCTTGAAAAGCAGATGCAAACCGCCGCCGCCAACCTCGACTTCGAAATCGCCGCCGCCGTCCGCGACCAGATCAGGCGGCTGGAGGCCGACGACTTGGGTTTACCGAGCACCGGTCCGAAGGTCGCCCCCGTGCAGGGCCGCGCGATGGGTGGCAAGCCGGGAACACGGACAACGCGCTTCGCCAAAGCGAAAGCGGCGCGCGGAGCGCGGCAGGGTCGACGATAGCGACAGTCGCCGATAAGACTGGGCGATTGGGGGAGCCGAACGCATGACCAACCGCCTGTTCTATGGCGACAATCTCGACGTGCTTCGGCGCAAGATCGCGAGCGGCAGCGTCGACCTGTGCTACATCGACCCGCCGTTCAATTCGAAGCGCAACTATTTCCAGATCTACACCAACCAGGGCGGCGAGGACCGGGCGCAGGCGCAGGCGTTCGTCGACACGTGGGAGTGGGGGGCGGAGGCCGACGCCGGGTTCGACTGGATCACCCACGTCGACCGGCTCAACGGCGATCCGCTCAACCCGCACGCGGCGGTGCTGACGCGGCAGACGGTGGCGTTGATCACCGGGCTCGACGCGGTGCTCGGCCGCGGCAGCCTGTTCGCCTACATCGTCCACATGACGCAGCGGATTGTCGAGATCCACCGCGTCCTGAAACCGACCGGCAGCTTCTACCTCCACTGCGACCCGACCGCGAGCCATTACCTCAAGCTGGTGTGCGATGCGGTGTTCTGTGGGCAGGGGGGTGATTTCGTCGGTGAGATAGTTTGGCGGCGAACATCTGGCAAAGTTGGTTCTAAGCGCTGGCCACGTCATCACGATGTTATTCTAAATTATTCCAAAAACACTGAATTAGCGTTGTTCCACTCTTTGAAGATTGCAGCAGATGCGGGTTGGGTTGAGCGGGAATATCGCCACAGCGACGAGCGTGGTCGATACTCACTCGATAACCTGACCGGGGCTGGCCGAACAAACGGTCCTAGTGGTCAGAAGTGGCGAGGGGTTGATCCAGGCAACATTGGAGCAGGCAGGCACTGGCGATATGTGCCCGAAACGCTGGAAAGGCTCGATGGCGAGGGACGAATTTATTGGCCTAAAAAAGGCCAATATCCAAAGCTCAAGCAGTATCTTCATGAGAGCGGTGGCACCTCTTGCGGTGATATTTGGGGTGATATTCCTTTAATCGGACGCACTGCCGCCGAACGCCTCGGCTACCCGACGCAAAAACCCGAAGCCTTGCTTGAACGGATTATCCGCGCGTCGTCGAACGAGGGCGATGTCGTCCTCGACGCCTATTGCGGGTGCGGGACGACGGTGGCGGTGGCGCAGCGGCTCGGGCGGCAGTGGATCGGCATCGACGTCACCTATCAGTCGATCGCGGTGATCCTCGACCGGTTCGCGACGACGTACAAGGATGGGTGGCCCGCGATCGAGGCGAATATCGTCCTCGACGGCGTGCCCAAGGACCTCGAATCGGCGCAGGCGCTGGCGAACAAGAAGGACGACCGCACGCGCAAGGAGTTCGAGAAATGGGCGATCCTGACGTTTTCGCGGAACAAGGCACGGATCAACGAAAAGAAGGGGGCCGACGGCGGCATCGACGGCATCGCCTATTTCGCGACCGACAGCAGCAGCAACGGCAAGGCTATCTTCCAGGTCAAATCGGGAAAGACCGGGCGCGGCGATATGGCAACGCTGAATAACGACCGGCTACGCGAGAAAGCCGAGTTCGGCTTTCTGCTCT
>JBBRQR010000122.1:0-8368 GCA_038226115.1 Sphingomonadales bacterium
GCTTCATGCGAGCTTCGGGTCGATCGTCGCGCAGGTCGCCGAGGTCGAATGCGTGGCGGGTGAACCCCCGCGCGTCCGGCACGTCTGGGCCGCGATCGACTGTGGTCAGGCGATCAATCCCGATGGCGTTCGCGCGCAGATTGAGGGCGCGATCGCCTACGGCCTTGGCGCGGCATTGAAGCAGCGCATCACCTTTGCCGATGGTCGCGTCGAACAGACGAACTTCGATGGCTTCCCGTCGCTTATGCTTGCCGAAGCCCCGATGATTGAGACCATCATCGTCCCGTCCGATGCCCCGATCGGTGGCGTTGGTGAGCCCGGAACGCCGCCGATCGCCCCCGCCGTCGCCAACGCGATCTTTGCGGCGACCGGCACCCGGATGCGAAACCTGCCCTTCATCGCATGACGCCACTGACCGCGACGTTACCTGACGGCCATCCGCCGGTCGCCTTCGGTCGGGTCGGCGTCCTGCTGGTCAATCTCGGCACGCCCGACGCGCCCGAGACGGGGCCGGTACGGCGATATCTTGCCGAATTCCTGTCGGATCGCCGCGTCGTCGAACTTCCGCCGATCTTATGGCAGCCGTTGCTGCGCGGGGTCGTGTTGATGACCCGCCCGAAACGGACAGCGGCCAATTACGCCAAGGTGTGGGACACGGCAGCGAACGATTCGCCGCTGCGGGTCATCACCATCGCGCAGGCGGCCGCGCTCGCCGCCGATCTGAACGCCGATCGTGCGGACGCCGTCGTCGTCGACTGGGCGATGCGTTATGGGACGCCGACGATCCCCGACCGGCTGGCGGCGCTCAAGGCGGCCGGGTGCGAGCGCATCCTAATCGCGCCGCTGTATCCGCAATATTCGAGCGCGACGACGGGCACGGTCAACGACAAGGTGTTCGCGACACTGATGAAATGGCGGTGGCAGCCGGCGTTGCGGACGCTGCCGCCGTACCACGACGATCCGTTGTTGATCGACGCCCTGGTGGCGAGCTTTGCGAGCGGAGTCGACAGTCTCGACTGGACTCCCGATCTGTTGCTGACGTCGTTCCACGGGATGCCCCGGTCGACGCTCGACAATGGCGATCCGTATCATTGCCAGTGCCGCAAGACCGCGCGGCTGCTCGCCGAGCGTATCGCCACCCCGCTCGAAGTGTCGTTCCAGTCGCGTCTGGGCCGCGCCGAGTGGTTGAAGCCTTACACCGACGCGACACTCGCCGAACTGCCGGGGCGCGGCGTGACCAAGCTGGTGGTGATGTGTCCGGGGTTCAGCGCCGACAATCTCGAAACGCTCGAGGAAGTCGCGATGGAGGGCCGCGCCACCTTCCTTGCCGCCGGGGGCACGCACTTCGCCTATCTGCCGTGCCTCAACGCCGGGGTGGCCGGAAATACCGCGTTGACGGCGATCATCCGACGTGAGCTTGCCGGTTGGCTCCCCGCGACCTAGGGTCGCCGATAAATAATCTCTGGGGAGAGACGCACATGGCACGGATCGCAATCGTTACCGGCGGCACACGCGGCATCGGCGAGGCCATCAGTCTCGCGCTCAAGGCAGCGGGTGCAACAGTCATCGCCAATTATGGTGGCGACGACAAGAAAGCCGCCGAGTTTACCGAGCGCACCGGCATCGCCTCGGTCAAATGGAACGTCGCCGATCATCAGGCGTGCCTCGATTGTGTCGGCAAGATCGAAGCCGACCACGGCACCGTCGACATCATCGTCAACAACGCCGGCATCACTCGCGACGGCACGCTCCTCAAGATGACCTATGAAATGTGGGACGAGGTTATCCGCGTCAATCTCGGCGGCTGCTTCAACATGGCGAAGGCGGCGTTTCCGGGGATGCGCGCGCGTAAGTTCGGGCGGATCGTCAACATCGGCTCGATCAACGGTCAGGCCGGACAGTACGGCCAGGTCAATTATGCCGCCGCGAAATCGGGCATCCACGGCTTCACCAAGGCGCTGGCGCAGGAAGGCGCGCGGGTCAACGTCACCGTCAACGCGATCGCGCCGGGCTATATCGACACCGACATGGTCGCCGCCGTCCCCGCCGACGTTCTCGAAAAGATCGTCGCCAAGATCCCTGCCGGACGATTGGGCCAGGCGACCGAAATCGCGCGCGGCGTCGTCTTCCTGACCGGCGACGATGCGGGTTTCGTGACCGGCTCGACGCTGTCGATCAACGGCGGCCAGCATATGTACTAGGCGTTTGTCCTCCCTTCGTGGGGAGGGGCGAACGCCAAGTGGCGGGAGCCGGGGGCAATGGGTCGACCGCGATGACATCTCCACCGACGACTGCCGCGAAGGGGAGGGGTGCCGAAGCCCTGGTCAAAGGCTCGGTTACGATCGCCGGGCATCGCACGTCGCTCAGCCTCGAACCGGTATTCTGGGCGGCGCTGCGGGCGGCGACGGTCGAACGCGGCATCGCGCTCAACGCCCTTATCGCCGAGATCGACGAGGCGCGGACGACCAACCTGTCGAGCGCCGTCCGCGTCTGGCTATTCGAACGCGCCACCGCGCCACCTTGAGCGGCGGTGATCGGACACGATTTATGCTGTCCTACACCTACCCGTCCGTCGTATAGGTGAAGTCCGTCGCCACACCCGTGGCATTGCTCTTTCTCATCGTTGGTTTCGGCGAGCTCGGCAACGCCCGCCGCGTGCCCGTCATCGAACCAGGCGGTGGGTGGAAGGGCAAAAACACCGTCGCCAGCGTGAACTTGCTTTGAACTTTGGGTCGGATTGGGGCGTTTCGACCCTGAAAACCGGGTCGTTCTATTAGCTTGTGTAACCTTCCGCGCCATGCGCCCGGCTACAGTTCCTTCGCCAAGACGATGAACGCGAGGGGTGCGCCCTCGAGAAGCTCGGGCGGAAAGGGGCGCGCCTCGCCGGTCCGGGCATAGCCCCGCCGTTCGTACCACGCGATCAGCGCCGCGCGGCTGTCGACTACCGTCATCTCCATCCGCGTCGCCCCCAGCCGACGGGCATAGTCCTCGGCGGCGGCGATCATCGTCCGACCCAGCCCGTTCGCCTGCCCCGTCGGTTCGACCGCGAGCATCCCGAGGTAGGCAACGCCGTCACCCCGGTCGCTGACCGCGACGCACGCGGCGATGGCATCGGTGGGAACCGCGAGCAGGAACGTCTGCGCCGGGTCGACGATCCCCCGCGCCAGCGTTGCGGCGTCGGTGCGCGGCCCGGTCAGGAAGTCGGCCTCGTGCGTCCAGCCGGCGCGCGACGCGGGTCCGCGATAGGCGCGCTCGACCAGCGCGTGGAGGGCAGGGACGTCGTCAGGAGTCGCGGTTCGGATCATCGCTGCGCCGGTAGCGGACGGCGCGGCGTGTGCCAACGTCGGGGTGAGTGGCGCTTCGTCGCGCGACCCCCTAAAGAGCGCGAGTGACCACCGAATCCGCCTGGAATGCGCCGCCGACGGCCGCCGAGACCGCCGTTCTTGCCGCAATCTCGACGGAATCGATGCTGCAACGCACGTTGGCGTGGGCGGCGATCAATTCGGGCAGTCGCAATCTCGACGGCCTCGCGGCGATGGCGGACGTCCTGCAGGCGGCGTTCGG
The DNA here is from genome assembly GCA_038226115.1 of Sphingomonadales bacterium. Taxonomy (GTDB): domain Bacteria; phylum Pseudomonadota; class Alphaproteobacteria; order Sphingomonadales; family Sphingomonadaceae; genus Polymorphobacter_B. Next base: position 3,565 of record JBBRQR010000122.1, read on the forward strand.
GCAGTTCGGCCCGGTCGCCCGCGTCGCGCCGACCCCGGCTGAAGCGGTCGACGCCACTGGCGCGCGCCGCCCACTGGTGCACGGCGACAACCTTCATCTCGTCGTTCGCCCCGACGCCCCGGTCCGTGTTCTCCTGACCGGGCACATGGACACGGTGTTTCCGGTCGACCACCCGTTCCAGTCGAACCGCCGGGTCGACGCCAACACCGTCAACGGCCCCGGCGTCGCCGACATGAAAGGCGGCATCGCGGTCATGCTCGCCGCCCTCGAAGCTGCCGTGCCGGTGACACCCGGCCTCGGCTTCGAAGTGGTGCTCAACGCCGATGAGGAAGTGTCGTCGCCCGGCTCGGCGGCGTTGCTGCGTGTGGCCGCGCAGCGGTGCCACATCGGCCTGACGTATGAACCCGCGCTCCCCAACGGCACGCTGGCCGGAGCGCGCGGCGGATCGGGCAACTTCAGCGCCGTCGTGCGCGGGCGCGCCGCCCATGCCGGACGCGAGCCCGAACTTGGGCGCAACGCTATCGTCGCCGCCGCCGACCTGATCGGTCGGCTCGCCGCGATCGGTCGTGTCGGCTGCACGTTCAACCCGGCGCGGGTCGACGGCGGCGGCCCGAATAACATCGTCCCCGAGATGGCGATCGTCCGTTTCAACGTCCGTCCGGCAACGCTCGACGACCAGGCCTATGCCGAGGCCGCGATTGCGTCCGCCGTCGCCGACATTGCGGCGGCGCACGACGTCGGCGTCACCCTCGATGGCGGTTTCGCGCGCCCGCCCAAGCCGCTTGACGCGACGCAAACGCGTGCTTTCGAACTGGTACGCGGCTGCGGCGCGGCGCTCGGCTTGCCGATCGGCTGGCGCGATACCGGCGGCGTGTGTGACGGCAACAACCTTGCCGCGACGGGGCTGGCGGTGGTCGACACGATGGGTGTTCGTGGCGGTGCAATCCATTCGGCGGACGAATTCGTCCTGATCGACAGCTTCGCCGAGCGTGCGCGGCTATCGGCGCTGGTCCTGATGCGTGTCGCGGCGCACGGTTTCAGCCGGGCCGTGGCGGCGTGACGTGGCACGTCCGCCCGGCGCGTAGCAGCGACCTCGACGCGCTGCTCGATCTCGCGCGGCTGACCGGCGGCGGCTTTACCAACCTGCCGCCCAACCGCGATGCGCTCGCTGCCCGGCTGGCGCGCTCGGATGCGTCGTTCGCCGCCGACATCGCCGCGCCGATCGACGAGATGTACCTGCTGATCCTCGAGCAGACCTCGACCGGGCGGATCGGCGGGACGGCGGCGATCTTCAGTCGCGTCGGGGCCGAGTGGCCGTTCTACAGCTACAAAATCTCGACCGTGTCGCAGACGTCGCGCGCGTTGGCGCGGACGTTTTCGATGCGGCTGCTCAACCTGTGCACCGACCACGACGGCGTCAGCGAGGTCGGCGGCCTGTTCCTCCACCCCGATCTTCGCACCGGCGGCCTCGGGCGGCTTCTCGCGCGCAGCCGCTATCTGTTCATCGCCGGACACCGCGCGCGCTTTGCCGATACCGTGCTGGCGGAACTGCGCGGCTTCCTCACCCCCGACGGCGACTCGCCATTTTGGGACGGCCTTGGGCGTCGCTTCTTCGGGATGGAGTTCCGTGACGCCGACGTGTTCAACAGCGTTCACGGCAACCAGTTCATTGCCGACCTGATGCCGAAGTCGCCGGTTTATGTCGCGCTCCTCAGCGAAGCAGCGCAGGCGGTGATCGGGCGCCCGCACGATCGTGGTATCCCGGCGCAGAAGATGCTCCTTGCCGAAGGCTTTCGTTACGATAACTACGTCGACATCTTTGACGGCGGCCCCACTCTGACGTGCCCGACCGATGCGCTGCGGACGATTGCCGCCGCGCGGTCCGCTGCCGTCGCCGAGCTGGTCGATGGGGTAGGGGGATTGCCCCGCGCGCTGCTCGCCGCCGGGGCGCTCGGCGACTTCCGTAGCTGGATCGGCCACGCCGACTGGTGCGCTGACGGCCTTGTCGTGCCAGCGGGCGAGGCCGATTTGATGCGGGTCGGGCTGGGGGACGAGGTGCGCCATGTTGGATTCTGACTTCGTCTCGACCGACCCGTGCACCGGCGAGATCGTCTGGCACGGCCGCCCCGGTAATGTCGCCACCGCCGTTGCCACCGCACGCGCCGCCGCGCCGGGCTGGGCCGCGACCGCGCTTGACGACCGGATCGCGCTCGCCCGCCGCTTTGCCGGAGTCGTCCGCGACCGCGCCGACGCCTTTGCGACACTCATCGCCCGCGAAACCGGCAAGCCGCTGTGGGAAACAAAGACCGAGGTCGCCAGCGTCGCCGCGAAGGTCGACATCAGCGTCACAGCGCAGGCCGAACGCGCCGGTGCGAACGCGGGCGAGGTCGGCGGCGTTCGCCAGCATCTGCGCCACAAGCCCCACGGTGTTCTCGCCGTCCTCGGGCCGTATAACTTTCCAGCGCACCTGCCAAACGGGCATATCGTTCCCGCGCTGTTGGCGGGCAACACGGTCGTGTTCAAACCGTCCGAGCTGACCCCGGCAGTCGCCGATTTCATGGCCGACTGTTGGGTAGCGGTTGGGTTGCCGCCGGGGGTGTTGACTGTCGTCCACGGCGCTCGCGCGGAAGGTGAGGCGCTTGCCGCTGCCGACATCGACGGGCTGCTGTTCACCGGCTCAGCGCGCGTTGGGGCGAGCCTCGCGCACGCCTTCGCCGATACGCCGCACCGGATCCTCGCACTCGAGATGGGGGGCAATAATCCGCTCATCGCATGGGATATTCCTGAAAGCGCCCTCGACGCCGCAGCGGCGACGGTCGTCCAGTCGGCGTTTCTGTCGGCGGGGCAGCGGTGCACCTGCGCGCGGCGGCTGATCGTCGGGCCGGACGGCGACGCTCTGCTCGACCGTGTCGTCGCGCTGACCGACCGCATCATTGTTGGCGCGCCGTTCGACACGCCGGCGCCGTTCATGGGGCCGGTGATCGACAACCGCGCGGCCACCGCAATCGTCGCGGGCTATGACGAACTGCTCGCGCGCGGGGGCCGGTTGCTCCGCCCGCTCGTCCGGCGGGAGCCGGACCGCCCGTTCCTGATGCCCGGCATCGTTGAAGTCACCGCCGTCGCCGACCGTCCCGACGCCGAGCTGTTCGGGCCGCTGCTTCAGGTTATCCGCGTCGCTGACTTCGCCGCTGCGCTGGCCGAGGCGAATGCGACCCGCTTCGGCCTCGCCGCCGGGCTGATCGGCGGCGACGCGGCGCTCTACGACCGCTTTTGGGCGGCGAGCCGCGCCGGGGTCGTCAACTGGAACCGCCCAACCAATGGTGCGGCGTCAAGCGCCCCGTTCGGCGGCATCGGCCTTAGCGGCAACCACCGCCCGAGCGCTTATTACGCCGCCGATTATTGCGCATGGCCGGTCGCCAGCCTCGAAGCCGACGGGCTCGACGGCACTATCGTGACGGGCCTGCGGGCATGAGCCTCGTCGAAATCAACTTCGACGGCTTGATCGGGCCCAGCCATAATTACGCTGCGCTGTCGCCGGGCAACCTAGCCAGCGCGCGTAGCAGCGGAGCGGTTTCGCGTCCACGCGACGCCGCGCTCCAGGGGATTGCGAAACAGCGCGCCGCGCTGGCGCTCGAGCTGGTCCAGGGGGTGCTCCTTCCGCACGACCGCCCGGCGACGGCGTGGCTGAACCAGATCGGCTATGCCCCCGACGCCGCGATCGACGACCCGCTCCAGCTCGCTCGCGCGATGTCGGCGTCGGCGATGTGGACGGCGAACGCGGCAACGGTCTCGCCAGCGCCAGACACCGGCGATGGGCGGTGCCACCTGACGGTCGCTAACCTGTCGGCGATGCCGCATCGCAGTCACGAAGCGGCAACGACGCTGGCGCAACTCCGGGTTGCCTTCGCCGACCCGGCTTTTGCGGTCCACGACGTGATCCCGACTTTCGGCGATGAAGGCGCGGCGAACCACATGCGCGTTGCCGAGCGCCACGAAGCGCCGGGCGTCGAAATCTTCGTCTATGGCGTCGACGGCGGCGGCTTCCCGGCGCGCCAAAGCCGCTTTGCAAGCGAAGCCGTCGCGCGTCGCCACGGCCTCGCGCCGGAACGGACATTGTTCGTCGAACAGGCGACGGCGGCGATCCGCGCCGGGGCGTTCCACAACGATGTCGTCGCGGTGGCGAACGCAACCGTCGTCTTCGCACACCAATTCGCCTTCGCCGACGCAGACGGGTTTGCCGCCGATCTTGCCCGCCTTTCGCCATGGGCCGAAATTATCACCGTCCCCGACAGCGCCGTCAGCCTGAGCGACGCGATCGCGTCGTATCTGTTCAACTCGCAACTCGTGACCCAGCCCGACGGGACGATGACGCTGATCTTGCCGACCGAGGCGCAGGAGAATGCGCGAGTCGCCGCCTATCTCGCCACGCTGATTGCCGGAAATGGTCCGATCCGCGCGGTGCGCTTCGTCGCGGTGCGCGAATCGATGCGCAACGGCGGCGGCCCGGCGTGCCTGCGCCTCCGCGTCGTCGCCGACCCCGCCACGGTCGACCCGCGCTTTCTCGTCGACGCTGCCAAGCTCGACCGGATCGCGGGCGTCGTCTCCTCGCACTGGCCCGCCGAAATTGCGCCCGACGATCTTGCCCGCCCGACGCTGTGGGCGCAGTGCCGCGCCGCTCGGGGGGCGCTGCTCGACACGCTCGATCTCGCGGCGTTGATCTGAGCGACAGTCGCAGCGATCGCTAACCACGCCTTCATCGGCCCCAAGAAAGCCTTGCTTCCCCTGCCGCACTGCACAACCGATA
>JBBRQR010000123.1:0-8336 GCA_038226115.1 Sphingomonadales bacterium
GCGGTGATCATGCCGGCGGTCTATGTGCCGATCATCGCCATGCTGCTGGGGCTGGTGTTCCGCGGGGTCGCCTTCGAGTTCCGCGCCCGGACCGGCCGTCTGTGGTTGTGGGACGCGGCATTCGCATTCGGCTCGACGCTGGCGGCACTGGCGCAGGGCATTACGCTTGGCGCAATCCTGCAAGGCATCGTCGTTAAGGGGCGTGGGTACGGCGGTGGCTGGTGGGACTGGCTGACGCCGTTCAGCCTTCTGACCGGCGTCGCGGTAATCATCGGCTACGGCCTACTCGGCGCGTGCTGGCTGATCTACCGAACCGAGGGAGCTTTGCAGGATCGCTGCTTCCGCCTCGCGCCATGGCTCGGCGCAGCGACGCTCGGTGCGGTCGTCGCGGTGAGCGCGGCGACGCCGTTCCTAAGCTACAATTATTATACTCGCTGGCTGCACGCGCCTGGTATCTACCTGACGGCGCCGGTGCCGGTCCTCGTCGGAATCGTGGCGCTGCTCTTTGTCCGCAGCCTGTCGCGGCGGGCCGAACTGGCGCCGTTTCTGTTGGCGCTCGGTGTCTTTCTGCTCGGCTTCGTCGGCCTTGGCATCAGCATGTTTCCGTACTTGGTACCGCCGTCGATCACGATCTGGGATGCCGCCGCGCCGCCATCCAGCCAAATCTTCATGCTGGTTGGCGTCGGCATTATGGTGCCCGTTATCCTCGTGTACACCGGCTATGCGTATTGGGTGTTTCGCGGCAAGGTTGGCCACGAAGGCTATCATTGAAAGCCCCGGCATTGTCTTCGGGCGTCAAACGCTGGCTGTGGTTCGTCGCCTTATGGGCAGCCGGGGTCGCGACTGTCGGCGTCGTATCGCTGATCCTGCGCTTCTGGATTGGGACCCACTAGGACGGGCAGCAACGTCGCTTGTGGTTCCCCTTTACTCCCACTCGATCGTGCCGGGGGGTTTCGACGTATAATCGTAGACGACGCGGTTGATGCCGCTCACCTCATTGACGATGCGCGTGGCGACGCGCGACAGGAAGGCGGCGTCGAACGGGTAGATGTCGGCGGTCATGCCATCGACCGAGGTAACGGCGCGCAGCGCACACACGAAGTCATAGGTCCGGCCATCGCCCATGACCCCGACGGTGCGGACCGGCAGGAGCACGGCGAACGCCTGCCAGATCGCGTCGTACAATCCTGCGGCGCGGATCTCCTCGAGATAGACGGTGTCGGCGGCGCGAAGGATGTCGCACTTTGCCCGCGTCACCTCGCCGGGAATGCGGATTGCGAGGCCGGGGCCGGGGAAGGGGTGACGCGCAACGAACGCTTCCGACAGGCCGAGTTCACGACCGAGCGCGCGAACCTCATCCTTGAACAATTCGCGCAACGGCTCGACGAGCGCGAGGTTCATCCGCTCGGGCAATCCGCCGACATTGTGGTGGCTTTTGATTGTTACCGACGGCCCGCCGGCGTAGCTGACGCTTTCGATGACGTCGGGATACAACGTCCCCTGTGCGAGGAAACGAACGCCGTCGATCTTCTTCGCTTCGGCATCGAACACGTCGATGAACGTCTTGCCGATGAACTTCCGCTTGGCTTCCGGATCGGTGACCCCGGCCAGCCCGGCAAGGAAGGTCTCCCCGGCGTCGACGTGGATCAGCGGGATATGATAATGCTCGCGGAACAGGTCGACGACTTGTCCCGCCTCGCCTGCGCGGAGCAGTCCGGTATCGACGAAGACGCACGTCAGCTGGTCGCCGATCGCTTCGTGGAGCAGGACGGCGGCGACCGACGAATCGACCCCGCCCGACAGGCCGCAAATGACCTTGGCGTCACCGACCTGGTCGCGGATCGCGGCGACCTTGGCGGCACGAAATCCCGCCATGCTCCATGTCGCGGCGCATCCGGCGACATCGCGGACGAAATTCGCAATTAGCCTCCCGCCGTCGGGGGTGTGGATCACCTCGGGGTGGAACAGCAGGCCGTAATAGTGCCGGTCGTCGTCGGCGATGGCCGCGAATGGAGCGGCGTCGGAACGGGCGACGACGCGGAACCCGGCGGGAATCGCGTCGATGCGGTCGCCGTGGCTCATCCACACCTGGTGGCGCTCGCCGCGTGCCCATAGCCCGGCGAACAACGCGCAGTCGTCGACGACCTCGACGAAGGCGCGCCCGAACTCGCGGTCGGCGGCGGTTGCGACCGCGCCACCCAGCTGGGCACACATCGTCTGGTCGCCGTAGCAGATGCCGAGGACGGGGACACCGGCAGCGAAGACCGCTTCCGGCGCGCGGGGACTGCCGAAGTCAGCGATCGACGCGGGGCCGCCCGACAGGATGATGCCGCGCGGCTGGAGGCGGGCAATTGCGGCATCCCCCGACTGGAACGGGACGACCTCGCAATAAACCCCTGCTTCGCGGACGCGGCGGGCGATAAGCTGGGTGACCTGACTGCCGAAGTCGAGGATCAGGATGGCTTCGGGCGGGGTCACAGGTTCCATGCGTGCGGCTACTCGGTGACGCCCGCATTGTCCAGATCGCGCCGCTGATAGAGTGCGAGGAAGGCGGCGGCGAAGGCGATAACGCGACCGTGGGCGATGGCAGCGCGCAGATCGGCCATCAACGTCTGGTAAAACCAGATATTATGCTCGGTCATCAGCATGCTCCCGAGGATTTCGTCGCTGCGAACGAGGTGGCTGATATACGCCCGGCTGGCGGTCGCACATACCGGGCACGGGCAGTCGGCGTCGAGGGGTCGTTCGTCCTCGACGAACCTCGCGTTCCGCAGATTGATCGGCCCACGTCGGGTGAATGCCTGCCCCGTCCGCCCCGACCGCGTCGGCAGGACGCAGTCGAACATATCGACGCCGCGCAACACCGCGCCGACGATGTCGTCAGGCTTGCCGACCCCCATCAAATAGCGTGGCGCGTCGGCAGGAAGGTGGTCGGTCGCATAATCGAGGACGCCGAACATCGCGTCCTGCCCTTCACCGACCGCGAGCCCGCCGATCGCATAGCCGTCGAAGCCGACATCCCGCAACGCCGCCGCCGATGCGGCGCGCAAGCCTTCGTCGAGGCCGCCCTGCTGGATGCCGAAGACGCTCGCGTTCGCCGCGTGATCGCCGCCGCCGTCAAATGCCGCCCGGCTGCGCGCTGCCCAGCGCATCGACCGCAGCATCGCCGCCTCGACCGCCTCCCGGCTGGCGGGCAGCGCGACGAGCTCGTCGAACGCCATGACGATGTCGCTGCCGAGCAGGCGCTGGATTTCGATCGAGCGTTCGGGCGTTACCGCGTGGCGCGAGCCGTCACGGTGCGACGCGAAGGTGACGCCGTCTTCGGTCACCTTCGTCAGAGCGCCAAGGCTCATCACCTGATAGCCGCCGCTGTCGGTCAGGATCGGCCTGTCCCATCCCATGAACGTGTGCAGCCCGCCCAGCCGCGCGATCCGTTCCGCCGTCGGGCGGAGCATCAGGTGATAGGTATTGCCGAGGATGATGTCGGCCCCGCTCGCGGCGACCTCCCCCGGGCGCATGGCCTTGACCGTGGCGGCGGTCCCGACCGGCATGAACGCCGGGGTGCGGATCGTCCCACGCTTCAGCGCAAGGGTTCCGGTCCGCGCCGCGCCGTCGGTAGCGGCGATGGTAAAGGCGAAGCGGGGCGCGGTCATCGGCCACCGATAGCCGAAGATGAACAAGTAAGCGAAGTAAGCGCCCGCGCACTGGTTTACGCAGGGGGGCCGGTGTCGCATCGCTGGAGGATTTGCGCGGGTCTGGTGGGGCGGGACCCGGTTCCGCCTTGCCCTGCGCCCGGCTTCGCCTTTACCACCGCGTCGTGACCCCCTTCGCCATCCCCAACTTCCGCGCCTTTTTCGCCGCGCGGCTGGCGCTCAACATCGCCAGCGCGATGCTCGTCGTCGTCATCGGCTGGCAGGTCTACGACCTCGCGCGGGTGACGATGGATAAGCGCGACGCCGCTTTTCTGCTCGGGATGATCGGCCTCGCGCAGTTCCTGCCACTGTTCGCGCTCACCCTCGTCGCCGGCTATGTCGCCGATCACGTCGACCGGCGCTTCGTTGCGCGCGCCGCCAACGCGCTGACGTGCGCTTGCGCTGCCGTACTCGGCGGACTCGCACTGACCGGCGGCGTCACCATGACCGCGCTGTTCGTCGTCGCCATCCTGCTCGGCGTCGGGCGGGCGTTCGCCGGTCCGGCGATTTCGGCGCTCGCCCCCACCCTCGTGCCGCCCGCCTTGCTCCCGCAGGCGATCGCGTGGAACTCGATCGGATGGCAGGTCGGGTCGGTGCTCGGCCCGCCCGCCGGAGCGTTCCTGTATGCCGTCGCGCCGTCTGCGCCGTATCTGGTCGCGGCGGGCCTGTTCGGCATCGGCGTGATCGCGCTGTTCCGGGTCGGCCCCGTCCCCCGGCCGCCGCGCTCACTGCTCAGCCCGTGGCAGGCGACGCTCGAGGGCCTCGGCTATGTGCGCCATAATCAGATCGTCCTCGGCGCGATCAGCCTCGACCTGTTCGCCGTTCTGCTTGGCGGAGCGACGGCGATGCTGCCGGTCTATGCCCGCGACATCCTCCACGTCGGGGTCGGCGGGTTGGGGCCGTTGCGCGCCGCCCCGGCGGCAGGCGCGGCGATTACAGCGCTCATCCTGACGCGGTGGCAGGTCAAGCGCCACGTCGGCGTGACGATGTTCGCCTGCGTCGGCCTGTTCGGCGGCGCGACCATCGTCTTCGGCCTGTCGACATGGCTGCCACTGTCGCTCGCCGCCCTTGCCGTCCTCGGGGCCGCCGACATGATCTCGGTCTATTTCCGCTCGGCGCTGATCCAGCTCCACACGCCCGACGCGATGCGCGGGCGGGTGTCGGCGGTGTCGGGGGTGTTCATCTCGGCATCGAACGAGCTGGGCGAATTCGAAAGCGGCGTAACGGCGGCGTGGCTCGGCCCGGTCGAGGCGGTTGTTGCGGGCGGCGTCGGCGCGGTCGTCGTCACCGGGATATGGGCGTGGCGTTTCCCCGCATTGCGCCGCGCCGACCGCTTCGTTGCCGCCGATCCCGGCTCGCCCGCCGCGACCGAAGCCGCTATAACGATCGAACAGCAGGAGACCCGCGCATGAAGGCCGACTCGATCCTCGCCACCATCGGCAACACGCCGCACGTCCGCGTCAGTCGCCTGTTTCCCGACGCCGAGGTGTGGATCAAGTCCGAACGGTCGAACCCCGGCGGGTCGATCAAGGATCGCATTGCGCTCGCCATGGTCGAAGCCGCCGAAGCCGACGGCAGCTTGCAACCGGGCGGGACGATCGTCGAGCCGACGAGCGGCAATACCGGCATCGGCCTCGCCCTCGTCGGCGCGATCAAGGGCTATAAGGTCATCCTCGTCATGCCCGATTCGATGTCGATCGAGCGGCGGCGGCTGATGCTCGCTTACGGTGCGACGTTCGACCTGACCCCACGCGCGGGCGGCGTGAAGGCGGCAATCGAGCGCGCGCACGAGATCGTCGCGGCGACGCCTAACAGCTGGATGCCGAGCCAGTTCGAAAACCCGGCCAACGTCACGGTCCACGTCCACACCACCGCGCGCGAAATTCTCGATGATTTCGGCGATACCCCGATCGATGCGCTCATCACCGGGGTCGGCACCGGGGGGCATATCACCGGCGTCGCCGAGGCATTGAAGCCGATCTGGCCGAAGATGAAGGTGTTCGCCGTCGAGCCGACGCTGTCGCCGGTTATATCGGGTGGGCAGCCGGGGCCGCACGCGATCCAGGGCATCGGCGCGGGGTTCATTCCGGCAAACCTCCATACGCAGTTGCTCGACGGCGTCATTCAGGTCGACCCCGCCGACGCCAAGGCATGGGCGTTGCGCGCGGCGACGGCGGAGGGGATGCTCGTGGGCATCTCGAGCGGCGCGACGCTGTGCGCAATTGCTCAGAAACTACCCGAGCTGCCGCCCGGTGCGCGGGTGCTAGGCTTCAACTACGACACCGGCGAACGCTATTTGTCGGTGCCCGAGTTCCTGCCGACCGAGTGAGACGACGGTTCGACGCAACCATGGTCGCGGCGGTTCGCTGCCGGAATGAGGCGGAGCCGACGTTTCGACCAGTAGCTGATATCCATCGAGACGCGGACCGGCGAGCCATTGCGGGTGTACACCGCCTGATCGCCGACCCGGCCGTCACCGGTCAGGCATTTGGTCCAGCCAGTGCGTTCGAGGGCATCGGCGATCTTGAACACCGCGTCGTTGTCGCGGTCGTCCCACAGCGTCAATTGGTCGAAACCGCCCGCGCCGTTGCTGCCATCGAGATCGACCGCCGCGTCGAACCGACCGGCGGTGCCGACCACGACGCCGTGTCGCCGACAGCGGATGTGGACCGCGTCGAGATTGACGCAGTCGGTGAAGCCAGCCTGCTTGGCGTCGTGGATGCTGCCGCTGACCGGCAGGCCAGCGAAATATAGCGACGGCGGCGGCGGTTTGTGGACGGGCTCGCAGCCGGTGCAGACGATGGCGGTTGTGAAGGCGCCGACCTGCAGCAGCGTGCGGATCGGTCGCCGCAGCGTGTTCGACCATAATCGGGTCAACGCGCGTGCAGCGTGACGACGGCGATTTCGGGTGGGACGCCAAGGCGGATCGGCAGTGCGGTCGTGCCAATCCCCGATGACACGATCAGGGTCCGCCCGGCGACCTCGTAGCGACCCCTGACATAGCCCAGGCGCGTATTGGTCAACAACGCGCCGATCAGCGGCAGGCGCACCTGCCCGCCGTGAGTATGTCCCGCGAGTGTCAGCGCGACCGTCACGGGGACCCCGGTGAAGCCATCGGGTTCGTGCATCAGCATGACGACCGGCTTGCCGGCACGAACCCCGGCAAGCGCCGCCGCCATGTCGGGCGCGCCGCTACTCAGGTCGTCGACCCCGGCGATGACGACCGGCCCGACATCGACATGCGCGTTCTGGAGATAGGTCATGGCATAGCGCGGCAGGACGCGCGGGGCCCAATAGGCGTCGTCGTGGTTGCCGCGAATGGCGAAGGTGCCGAAGCGCGAGCGCAGCTTGGCCAACGGACGTATCGCCGCGTCGAGATTGCCGCCGGTCCAGTCGAGCAACTTGCCGCCGTGGTAATCGCCGGTCAGGACGACGAGATCGGGGCGCAGCGCATTGGTTTGCGCGACGATGGCCGCGACCCGAGCCACCGGCATATCCGGCAGACCCATGTGAATATCGCTGAGCTGGGCGATCCGCACCGGCGGGCCGCGCCAGCCCGGCACGACGACGTCGTAGGCGACCACGACGGGGTCGGCGACGGCGTTGCGGACCATGAAACCGAAGCCCACGATCCCCAGGATCGCGACGGCCGCTGCGATGCGGCGGATCACAGGGTCAAGCGACCGCCAGCGACGCCAGTCGACGCCCCGACCAGCTCGATCGTGGCGAGCCAGCCGGGATCGACTGCGTTCATCTCACGCCGCCAACTTCGCCGCCGCGCGCCCGTAGAACGTTTCGCCCGCCGCCGCCATGTCGCGGAGCAGTTGCGGCGGGGTGAAGCGTTCGCCGTGGCGCTGCGTCAGGCCGTCAAGGATCGCGACGACATTCGCCAGCCCGATCGTGTCCATGTGGCTGAACGGCCCGCCGGTGAACGGCAGGAAACCCCAGCCGAAAATCGCACCGAGGTCGCCGTCCTCGGGCGTCTCGAGCACACCTTCGGCGAAGCACCGCGCGCATTCGACCATCTGGCGGTACAGCAGGCGCTCGCGGATCGCCTCGGGCGTCGCGTCGCTATGCTCGGCCGGATTGGCGACGGTGGCCGACAGTTCGGGCCACAGATATTTCTTCGCGCCGTCGTCGGGATAGACATAGAACCCCTTGCCGTTCTTGCGCCCGAGGCGACCGAGTTCGTTCATCGTCGCGATGACGCCCTCGCTTGGGCTGGACTTGTACGCGTCGCCCAGATCGGCCTTGGTTTGCTTGGCAACCTTCAGCGACAGATCGAGGCCGACCTCGTCGTTGACCGCGAGCGGGCCGACCGGCATCCCCATGTGCCGCCCGATATTCTCGATCAATGCGGGACCAACGCCTTCGCTGAGCAGCGCCAGCCCCTCCTGGATGTACGTCCCAAAACAGCGCGAGGTGTAGAAGCCGCGGCTGTCGTTAACGACGATCGGCGTCTTGCGGATCGCGGCGACGAAATCGAGTGCCTTGGCGATTGCCTCCGGCCCGGTCTCCTTGCCGACGATGATCTCGACGAGCGGCATCTTCTCGACGGGCGAGAAAAAATGGATGCCGATGAAATTGGCCGGCTTCGACCACGCCGTCGCCAGCCCGGTGATCGGCAGCGTCGAGGTGTTCGAC
>JBBRQR010000124.1:0-8294 GCA_038226115.1 Sphingomonadales bacterium
ACCGGCTGGAACATCGCCGCCGACCAGCTTGCCGCGCTCGCGGCGACGTTGTGAGCGACCCCATCCGCAAGGCGCTGCCGTCCGACGTTGCGACCATCCTCGACCTGATCCGTGACCTCGCCGCCTATGAGCGCGAGCCCGATGCGGTGCAGGCGACGGTCGAGAGCCTGTATGGGACGCTGTTCGGTCCGAACCCGTCGGCGGAGGCGATCGTTGCCGAGATCGACGGCGCGGTCGTCGGCGTCGCGCTGTATTTCACTAATTTCTCGACGTGGTCGGGCAAGAACGGGCTGTATCTCGAGGACCTGTACGTCCGGCCCGAGGCGCGCGCGCATGGGCTGGGAAACGCGCTCCTCCGGCGGCTAGCGCAGCTGGCGATTGCGCGGGGGTGCGCGCGGGTCGAATGGTCGGTGCTAGATTGGAACGAACCGGCGCTCGCCTTCTACCGCGCGCTGGGGGCGAAGCAGATGAGCGACTGGACCGTTCACCGGCTCGATGGTGATGCGCTGACGGCGTTTGCGGGCGACAGCGAGGCGTGAACCCGTGGCTGCTCCTCGTCATCGGCGGGCTGGGCGAGATCGGTTTCACCACGTCGCTGCGCTACGTCGATAACTTCCGCAACATCGGCTGGACGCTCGCGTTCGTCGCCGCGATCAGCATCAGCATGGGGTGCCTCGCGCTCGCCGCCCGCGCGCTGCCGCTCGGCACGGCGTATGCGGTGTGGGCGGGGATCGGCGCGGCGGGGACGGCGGTGCTCGGCATCGCGGTGTGGCACGAACCTGCCGACTGGCCGCGCCTGCTCCTGCTGACCGGGTTGATCGGGTGCATCGTCGGGCTGAAGGCGCTGGGTTAGTCTCCCGGGGGAGTGAGGAGGGTCCGCCCGCTGGACCACTGCCGCAGACTCCCCTATCTGCCGCGCCATGGCTGACAAGGTGCAACGGGTCCGGGGAACGCAGGACCTTTACGGCGACGATATCGCGCGGTTCGACCATGTCGTCGACACGTTCAACCGGGTTCGCAAGCTGTACGGCTTCCGCCGCGTCGATGTGCCGGTGTTCGAGTTCACATCCGTTTTCGCGCGTTCGCTCGGTGAAACCACCGACGTCGTGTCGAAGGAGATGTACACGTTTGACGACAAGGGCGGCGAATCGCTGACGCTGCGCCCCGAGTTCACCGCCGGGATCGCGCGCGCCTACATCTCGAACGGGTGGCAGCAGCACGCGCCGATGAAGCTCGCCGCACACGGCCCGCTGTTCCGCTACGAACGCCCGCAGAAGGGGCGGTATCGGCAGTTCCATCAGCTCGATGCCGAGATCATCGGCGCCGCCGAGCCGGCGGCCGACGTCGAAGTCATCGCGCTAGCCGACCATTTGCTGCGCGAACTGGGCCTTGGCGACAAGGTGACGCTTCAGCTCAACACGCTCGGCGACGCCGACAGCCGCGCGGCGTGGCGGGCGGCGCTGGTCGAGCATTTCACCGCCCACGCTGACGCGCTGTCGCCCGAAAGCCGCGAGCGGCTGGCGAAGAACCCGCTGCGCATCCTCGACAGCAAGGCCGAGGGCGACCGCGCGCTGGTCAAGGACGCGCCGCGCATCGACCGCCACCTGACGGTCGAGGCGGGGCGCTATTTCGAGACGGTGCAGACGGGGCTGCAAGCGGCGGGCGTTACGTTCGAGCGCAACGACGCGCTGGTTCGCGGCTTCGACTATTACCGCCACACGGCGTTCGAATTCGTCACCGACCATTTGGGCGCGCAGGGCACGGTGATCGGCGGCGGGCGGTACGACGGGCTGATCGAGACGATGGGCGGGCCGAGCACACCGGCGGTCGGCTGGGCCGGAGGGATCGAGCGGCTGGCCGAACTAGTAGATTGGTCACCCTACGCTCGCAGGATATGGACTGTTGTTCCGAACAACGACGAATCAGAAGATATTACTATCTCTATCGCAGGCTATTTACGAGCGTGCACAATATCTATTGATACGGTCTATAGCGGCTCTGCAAGAAAACGGGTGGAAAAGGCCAAGAAGAGAGACGTCACGGGTGTGGTTTACGTCGACTCCGTGAACGTCGCTCGCGGTGAGTTGGCAAGGATCAATCTGGTGCTCTACAGAGCGTTTTCGCGATCAGAGTATGATAGGTTGAAGGCAGCACTTTCGGAGTCTTTTCTGGTAACAGACATCACGCCGATGGACTCGCTGTACAGTCTGGACAGTCAAGGAGGAGAAAAGCGCTCACTTGCGATAGCTTTTCGACAGGCATGATCTCCATCCCCCCCGACCGTATCGCGCAGATCGAGCGGCGGCACGCCGACCTCGCCGCGCAGATGGGCAACCCTGATCTGGCGTCGGACAAGTTCGTCGCGCTGTCGAAGGACTATGCCGAGCTGACCCCCGTCGTAGTGGCAGCAGCCGAGGTGCGGCGGTTGCGCGATGAGGCGGCAGGGTTGGAGGCGATGCTTGCCGACCCCGAAATGCGCGAGATGGCCGAGGCCGAGGCGGCGACGATCGCCGAGGCGCTGCCGCTTGCCGAACGCACATTGGCGCTCAAGCTATTGCCGCGCGACACCGCCGACGATC
Source organism: Sphingomonadales bacterium (assembly GCA_038226115.1). Lineage (GTDB taxonomy): Bacteria > Pseudomonadota > Alphaproteobacteria > Sphingomonadales > Sphingomonadaceae > Polymorphobacter_B. The sequence goes on from JBBRQR010000124.1 coordinate 2,580, forward strand.
GTCCGGCGATGCTCGAGCTCCGTCCCGGCACCGGCGGCGACGAGGCGGCGCTGTTCGTCGGTGACCTGTGGCGGATGTACCAACGCTATGCCGACAGCCGTGGCTGGCGCGTCGAATTGATTTCGGCCAGCGTCGGCGAAATGGGCGGCTTCAAGGAAGTCATCGCGAGCGTCACCGGGGCGCAGGTGTTCGCGCGGCTGAAATTCGAAAGCGGCGTCCACCGCGTCCAGCGCGTTCCCGCGACCGAGACGCAGGGGCGCATCCATACTTCGGCGGCAACGGTGGCGGTGCTCCCCGAGGCAGAGGAGGTCGATGTGACGATCGCCGACAAGGACCTGCGGATCGACGTCTATCGCTCGTCGGGACCGGGCGGGCAGTCGGTCAACACGACCGATTCGGCGGTGCGGATCACGCATATTCCGTCGGGGCTGGTCGTCATCCAGCAGGACGAGAAATCGCAGCACAAGAACAAGGCGAAGGCGCTGAGGGTGCTGCGCACGCGGCTGTACGAACTCGAACGCGCCAAGATTCACGACGCGCGCGCCGCCGACCGCAAGTCGATGGTCGGGTCGGGCGATCGGTCGGAGCGCATCCGGACGTATAATTTCCCGCAGGGGCGCGTGACCGATCACCGCATCAACCTGACGCTTCATCGCCTGCCCGAGATTCTCGAAGGCGCGATGGACGAACTGGTTGGCGCGCTCGTCGCCGAGGATGAGGCGACGCGGCTGGCGGCGCTGGGTGAGTGAAGCGTGGCGCGGGGGTGTCGGCACATCGCGCTTACGTCGGTCGCCCGTTAAAAACATCATCCCTGTGAAGGCGTGGATGACAAAGCGTGTGCGGTGGACATGAACACGGCTGCTGAGGTCCTCCGCGCGGCCGCCTCGCGGATCGACCGGTTGGATGCCGAAGTCCTGCTCGCGCACATGCTTGGGGTTGAGCGTATGGCGCTGCTGCTCGACCTCGACCGCGCGGTTGAGGTCGCTGCCTTTGCCGTTTTCGTCGGCCGCCGCGAAGCCGGGGAGCCGGTTGCGTACATTACCGGCACCCGCGAATTCTGGTCGATCGACCTGCGGGTCACGCCCGACGTGCTCATCCCCCGACCCGACTCGGAGACGTTGATCGCGGCGGCGGTCGAGCATTTCGCGGGGACAGCGGGGCCGGGGCGGGTGCTCGATCTTGGTACCGGGTCGGGGGCGCTGTTGCTCGCGGCGCTGAGTGAATGGCCGGTTGCGACAGGGGTCGGTGTCGATGCGTCGGCGGCAGCGGTCGGCGTCGCGGCGGGCAATGCGGTGCGGCTTGGGTTTGGCGACCGTGCGGCCTTGGTCGTCGGCGGCTGGGACGCAGGGGAGGGGGCATTCGACCTCATCCTGTGCAACCCGCCGTATATCGCCACCGGCGAAATCCTGCCGCGCGACGTTGCCGAGTGGGAGCCGCACACGGCGCTGTTCGCCGGCGGCGACGGGCTGGCCGACTATCGCTGCCTCGCTCCCATCGTCGCCGCGCGGCTGGATCGCGGCGCGGTCGCGTGCGTCGAAATCGGCGCGACACAGGCCGATGCAGTGACGACGCTGTTCACTGCCGAAAGCGTGAACGTCGCCGTCCGGGTCGACCTTGCCGGATTGCCGCGCTGTCTGGTTGTTACCAAATAGGGCTTTGACGGCGCGCAAAATCCCGCTAGACGCGTTACCAAGCGAGGTGGATCGGCCACAGTCCCTCGCCTCTGATTTCTCCGGAAACGCCGCGCTGCGCATCGTCTCGATGCTCCCGGTTGATGGACAAACAGATTTTCCGTTGATGCGCGAACGCACAGGGACACGAAGCCTTGATCAGGAATAATAATAACCAGAACGGTCGCCGTCGGGGACGCGGGGGCGCTCGCCCGCCGCAGCAGGGCGGCGGCCCGTCGGGCAATTACGGCAACAATAGCGGCGGCGGCAGCCGGATCGACACCCGCCAGCGCGGGAACGCGACGCAGTTGCTCGAAAAATACAAGATGATGGCGCGCGACGCGACGCAGAACGGCGACCGCGTCCAGGCCGAGTTCTACATGCAGTACGCCGACCATTATTTCCGCGTGCTCAATGAATTCCGCGCGCGCGACCCGCAGCCAACGCAGCGCCCGACGTACGACGACGACGACGATAGCTATGGCGCACCGCCGGTCGGCCAGAACTACGCCGCCGCCAGCGACCGCGACGACGATGACGACGATCGCGGCGGCAACGACGGCAGCGACCGCAGCAATGGCAGCGACCGCAGCAACGACCGGAACAATGCGAATGATCGCGGCAACAGCAACGCGAACGCCGATCGCAGCGGTGCGAGCGAACGCCCGGCGTACCGGCCCAACGTCGCCAGCGGTGACCGTCCGCGCAACGACGGCTACGCCGGCCAAGGCGAGCGCGCCGCCTATGCCGGGCAGAATGATCGCTCCAGCTATGGCGGTCAGAATGACCGCGCCGACCGCCAGCGCGATGATCGCGACTCCGGACGCCAGCGCAGCTACAGCGCCCGCGACGCCGCCGATGCGCCGCGTGAAGATGTGCGTCGGGACGAGCGTCCCAGTGAAGCTCCTCGCCGTGACGAGCGACCGAACGAAAACACTCGCCGCGACGGCCGGACGGATAGTCGGAGCGACTATGCGCGCGAAACGCCGCGCCGCGACGAGCCGCGTGAACCGCGCGAGTATGCTCGGCGCGACAATTCTCGCACCGTAGCAATCGATTCGCCGCGGGCTGCGGAGCCTGAGATGATCGGCCTGCCAGGTCCGGCGACGATCGTGACGGCGGCTGTAGCCGCGCCGCCCGCAATGGCGACTCCCGTATCGTCGACGTTCGACGGCGATGCCGCCCCCGCACCCCGCAAGCGCGGTCGCCCGCGCAAGGTTGTTGTTATGGACGATGTCGACGGCTGATCCTTCGCCGCTTGCGGTCGATCCGCTCATCGCCGGCTTTGACCGGGTTTGGGTGATGTTGGCAGCGGCGGTCGATGATCCGTCATCGGCGCTACGGACCCCGGTGGTCGCGACGGCCTGCGATGGTGGCGCGGACGGCCGTATCATGGTCCTGCGCGCGGTCGATCGGCAACAGGCGACGGCGACCTTCTTTACCGATTCGCGCGCGGCCAAGGTCGCCGCAGTTATCATCTCGCCGCACGTCGCCGTCATTGCTTACGACCCGATTTCGCGGCTCCAGTTCCGCCTGAGCGGGGTGGTCGAGATCGCGGTCGCCGGCGTGGCGGTCGATTCTGCGTGGACGGCCGTTCCGCCGCATGCGCGCCGGGCCTACCGCACCATAGCTGCCCCCGGTACGCCGTCGCCCACTGCGACGGCGCCGCTGGATGACACCGACGGCCGTGCCAACTTTGCGCTGATTACGGTCGTGATCGACGCGATCGAATGGCTCGATCTTGCCACTCCCGGTCACCGCCGCGCTATCTATCAACACGGGTCGGAGTGGGCGGGCAAGTGGATTGTGCCCTAGTTGCATCTTTGCCACGGTCTCAAACGAATGCTGTCGTCACAAAATTGAAACACCCGTGTCGCGGAAACGTCACCGCTCCCGGTTAGGCGGCGATCACGCAAATCGCTTCAGGGGACCTTTGGATGACGATCACGAAATGGGGTGTGGCGCTGCTCGCCGCGACCGCGCTGACGACGCTGGCCGGAGCGCCCGTTTGCGCGCAGGACACCGAGACGGTGGCGTCGCCGGAAGAAGCCGCTGCCCAGATGGAGTTCCTCAAGGCGCAGGTCGACGCGCTTCAGGCGCAGCTCGATGCGGTCAAGAAAACGGCCGGTATCATCGCCCCGACTTGGAAGGGCATGCCTGAGTTTTCGAGCGGCAGCAGCGGTTACAAATTCAAGCTGAACGGCGAGCTGCAGTATGACGTCGGCCAGATCGACAACCCCGGCAACCGCATCAATACCCCGAACCTTGGCTATAACGGTCGCTCGCGTCGCTTCCTGGTGGGCGCTGAAGGTACCTTGCCGGGCGATTTCAGCTATAAGTTTCAGTTCAACTTTGCCGAGGGTGTCGTCGATTATGAAGACCTTCTGATCGAATACGCGCCGCACAAGACGCCTTTCACCTTTTCGGTCGGTTATTTCTATCCCTTCAGCAGCCTCGACAACATGACGAGCAACCGTTTCGTTTCGGTTGTCGAGCGGTCGCAGCTTAACGACGCCTTCAACAATGGTCGTCGTCTCGGGCTTGCCGCGACATATGTGAATAAGTTGAACAACTTCCGCCTTCAGGTCGGTGCGTTCAACGAAGGCATCAACGGCAACCCAAATCCGGGCAATGCCGCGACTCCGGCCAACCAGAACTTGTTCGACCGAACTGGTTATCAGTTTTCGGCGCGCGCGGTTTATTCGCCGGTCTATGCCGGGACCCAGTTTCACCTCGCGGCCAGCTACCAGAACCGTCGCTTCCGTCAGACGTCGCTCGGCCTGAATTATCGTGCGCGTCCGTTCGCCCAGACCACCGATCAGCGTTTCGTCGCAACCGGTGGCATCGCGGCCAAGGGTGACAGCATTTACGGTGCCGAAGTGATCGCGATCCACGGTCCGCTGCACGTCCAGGGCGAGGCGCAGTATCTCAAGGTTGACGGCTACAAGCCCGGCAGCATCGCGCTTAATCCGCAGGTGTTCAACGGCGCGCTGTATCCGAACAGCCCAGGCTTCTGGTCGGCTTATGGCGAAGTCGGCTATTGGCTAACCGGCGAAACGCGTGGGTACAAGAATGGCAAGATCGATCGCACCAAGATCCTGCATCCGGTCAGCGATGGCGGGCCCGGTGGCCTGCAGATCGTCGGTCGCGTCGATTACATCAACCTGACCCAGAATGTCGGCAACATCGCCGCCAACAGTTTTGGTCAGGTCAATGGTGGTCGCCAGATCGGCTATCTCGCCGCGCTGAACTACTGGCCGATCGACTATGTCCGGTTCACGGCGGAATATGCCCGCGCCGAGGTCAAGGGCGGACCCTTTGCCGCCGTGGTTGTGCCGACCAGTACCGCCCCGGCGTTCACCCGCGATTACGGCACCAATGCCTTCATCTTCCGGGCGCAGGTCGACTTTTAATCGTCGTCATCATCGTCACTGCCAGGGGCCGTCCTTCGCGGCGGCCCTGTTCGTTCAGGGGGTACTCGACGGCGTCGTCGTGCCCGCTTCGCGCGCTGACGAAGACAAGTCCCATTAGCGCCCCGGCGAGCATGACCGATCCGGTGATACCGGCAACGACCGCAATGATGAGCGGCAGACGTAGTTCGACGCCATGGGCGACAAGCGAGGCCAATGCTGCCGCCACGGCGGCGCCGGCGACGACGAGAGCGACTGCCAGGAGTCGTCTGTATCGGCGCCAGTGGTCGATTCGTCTAATTGGCGATGGTGGCATCGGCTTTCCTTTCGTTACGATTCGGCGGAGGATGACCGCGCGCGTTGATATGGGGACGACTCCGCCGGCGCGCACCTTGGGAGGTGAGCACCATGTCGATCGGATCGATTCTTGCCGGCAGGCGGCCGGTTATCACCGTCACAACGCAAACATCGGTCGGCGATATCGTCGCCTTACTCCACGACCACCGAATCGGCGCGGTGCTCGTTGTCGAGGACAACGCGATCCTCGGCCTCGTGTCGGAGCGTGACATCGTCGCCGAGCTGCACCGGCTCGGCCCGGCAGTGCTGGGGGCGGAGGCGCAGGCCGTGATGACGAC